>CAINUH010000460.1 GCA_903853735.1 uncultured Desulfomonile sp.
TTCAGGCATTCGTTGTTCTATATTGAGGAGGCCACGGCGTCCGTAGCCCGGTTGAGGGGCTTTGAGCTGGCTTATACAGTCTGTGTAAACCGGGAAAGGGTGATTGGGAAGAATCTGGCATGTCGTTGATATGAATGATATTATGCGTGAATACAAGAAGAAGCTGGAACTTCTTATACAGAAGGAAACAGTCTGCGTTTCCCGTTTTATACAGATTGTATAATCATTGTTAGGCCGACGCACTATTGCAGACCAGTTGTGGTACTGCTACCTAAGATTTCAGGTGAGGAGAAGGCTGAAATGGCTATTGCCGAGGGCCTATTCGAGTGGGATATTAACCAAATATCGGCTGCGCTCAAGATCAGTCCCACGGACGTGCACGCTTATTTCACAGACGGCCGTCGAGTCTCGTTCCTGCTGGAGAGGCGCATTGCCTATGAGGTCCTCAATGGCTCGTTGGCAAGTAGCGAGGGAGCCGGCTATGACGTCCTAGATTCCCAAGGTCGCAAGTGGGAAGTCCGCAGCGTATCAAAGGGCGGCATTTATTTCTGTCCCAGCTACATGGTGGGTTCAGGTCGGCACTTCGAGGAGCATGGCTTTCTTAAGAAGCTACAAGAGATTTTCGGTTATGTTGTGTCCGACATCCAGCAGTTTCCATCAGTTCCCTACTGGAGGATCCCGGCAGACACCGTGCGCACCTGGTGGCGTCAGGGCAACCTCGGCCCGGCTTCGAAGATCAGTCGCGATCGAGCCCTGTCTTTATTCAGGAGGATATAGGTGACGACCCGGCAACTTGAGCTGTTCGCTCACGAAGCAGACAGACAGGAGTCATTGACCATCGCGGAGTTCGCCGCCGAGATAGAGGACTTCACTGACTTCGGCAAGGCGACACAGGTTCTTGATTTCCCTGACGGGGACTTTCCCATACCGCTGTATGTCAACGAGTTCTGGACGTCTAAACAACGTGCAGCGCACTCAATTCACGAAGTGTCCTATCGCGCGTGTTTCAAGCCGCAGTTGCCGCGGTTCTTTATTGAGCGCCTAACGCGTCGGGGTGATGTGGTCTACGACCCCTTCATGGGGCGGGGAACAACAGTTGTCGAGGCGGCCCTAATGGACCGGCGTCCATTTGGCTGCGACATCAATCCCCTTAGTAGAATACTCGTACTTCCACGACTGTCCCCACCCAGCCCGACTGAAGTCACAGAACGGCTGGCAATTCTGGATCTTGAGAAGCCAGTTGAGACCTGGGAGGACCTCTTGGTGTTCTACCATCCCAAGACCCTTCTCCAGATATTAAATCTCCGTAACTACCTTCTTGCTCGACAAAGCGATGGATCTCTTGATCGTGTGGATTCGTGGATCCAGATGGTGGCAACGAACCGGCTAACCGGCCACTCGCGGGGTTTCTTTTCCGTCTATACCCTTCCTCCGAACCAGGCCGTGTCAATCGATGCTCAAAGGAAAATAAACGAGAAGCGTGAGCAGGTTCCTCCTGAGCGTGATGTCAAAGAAATCATACTTCGCAAGACGAGGTCACTGCTTTGCAAGTTGCAGGAAAACGACGTGCACGTTGTGCCGGATACGGCCTGTGCTCCATTGATTGTGACAGGCTCTTCGGACCAAACACCCGACATCCCAAGCGACTCCGTAACTCTGGTAGTCACATCCCCACCATTCCTTGATACCGTTGACTATCAAGCAGACAACTGGCTTAGATGCTGGTTTAACGGGATAGACGTTAAGGAGGTCTGCATCTGGCAGCTCAAGAAGCCGGAGGACTGGCGTGCTGCAATGACTCGTACGTTCAGGGAGCTTCATCGCGTTCTTGTTCCGGGAGGCTTGGTCGCCTTCGAGGTCGGCGAAGTGCGCAACGGCAAGGTACTGCTGGAAACACTGGTAGTGCCGGCTGCCGCAGATGCAGGCCTTGTACCCTTGATGGTCCTGGTCAACGATCAGATCTTCACGAAGACTTCCAATTGCTGGGGGGTCGAAAATCTCAAAAGGGGCACGAACACAAACCGCATAGTCTTGATAGGCAAGCAATGATTTTGCTGTCGGGCTACCTTCTTGACCCATCTTCGGTCCTTCTTTGGTCCACACATTGTTTCGCAATTGCCAGGTATTCCCATCCGAGGACCGGAAGCCAGATCCATTACAGCGCTATCTGTGCGAAATCATTCTTCCGTTCCCTGATAAAAAATCGCAGCACCCCATTTCAGGTTTTAGAAAAAACCCTTGCGATGTGTAAGCCGATTAAAGGGGACCCTCATACCGGAGTTTCCGGCTTATTGATTAACAGTTCGTGCAACCATACGCAATCATTCGCAGTTGTGGCCACAATGTTGATGCCTCTAACGAAAAAGAGCTTGCATGAGTCTCCAAGTATGATAAAGACCACCGGGCGGTGGGACAATTCATCACGGCCGGAATTAGACAGGCTTTGTGCAAAACCACAGTGTTAGGGGTTCACTTCCAATCGAGGTAACCAAAGGTAGTTGTAAGCTTTTCATCACATTTTTGTCTTTTTTTCGGAAACTCCGGTCAGAGATCGATGCCTCAGGGTGGAAGCGATGTTTTGCACCCAGAGAAAAATCATGGGCTACCCGAGAGGGCAGCCCAATCACATATAGCAAGAAAAGCAGTACTAAAAATGACGACAAAAACTAATTCTTAACCACACTTAACGCGAATCGCTCCACTTTCCATACTTTTCTCTGAGAATTCGATGAAGAATTTTACCAGTACCCGTGCGGGGCATCTCGTCATCCCCAATGAAATCCAATGTCTTTGGCACCTTGTAAGCTGCTATTTTTGAGCGTGCAAGTTTCCTGATTTCCTCTTTCAACTGGTCGCTCGGCTCCTTTCCCGCATGAAGAATGACCACTGCGTGGACCGCTTCACCCCACTTGTCGTGAGGTATGCCTATTACAGCCACATCCTTTACCGAAGGATGAGACCCCACGGCGTTTTCCACCTCGGACGGGAAGACATTCTCTCCCCCGGTAATGATCATGTTTGCTTTACGGTCGACCAAAACGTAGAACCCATCGGGGTCACGGTAACACATATCCCCGGCCGTGAACCACTCACCTTGAAAAACCTCTTTAGTTTTTTCCGGTAAGTTCCAATACTTGGTGAACATCTCTGGAGTTCTAGCGTACAGTTCGCCTACCTGGCCATCCGGAACCTCGTTACCGCTTTCATCCAGCACCTTAATGCGGTCTATACCAAAAATCTCCCTTCCGATGGTTCCCAACTTTCTCAGTTGATCCTCCGGCCTGCAGAGGGTTACCAAGCCTGCCTCGGTGGAGCCGTAGGCCTCCCACAGTTCCGCATTCTTGAAAAAATCCAGGACGGCAATCTTGGTGTCCTTCCTTATTGGAGCAGATGAGACCAACAACTGACGCATGCTGGACACGTCATACCTTGTCTTTACTTGGTCCGGTAGAGAAAGGATCATGATGTAATGAGTCGGCACGAGAGAAGCGAAGGTAATCTTGTACTTTTCCACCGTGGCCAGGAAGTTTTCTGCGCTGAAACTGGCTTCGTTATAGACGCAGATCGGAGCCGACACAAGGGTATAAGGAAATGAATAGAAGATTGAATTCACGTGGCACATGGGCATTACCATTAGGGGTTTATCGGTAGGCCTGATACCGGTATTGGCGATGTTCACGTAATACATCGCCAGGTAGCTCTCGTGACTTCGCACCACGCCTTTAGGTTTGCCGGTGGTGCCTGAGGTGTACATAAAAGTCCACGGATCTTCTGCGTCAACCTCCGCGTCGGGCTCACCTGAAGATGCGGCCGCCAGCCATTCTTCGTAACCCACATACCCATTAGGGGTTGGATCGCCCGGTTCACCCAGGAATATGTAGTTACCAGCAGAAATGGTTAATTTGTTTCGGATACCGTCGACAAGGCTTACAAATGGTTTCTCCACGATGATGGCTTTGCTATTGGAGTCATTGACTATGTACTCAATCTCAGGTCCAGCCAATCTGAACATGAGAGGCACGCAGATTTGGCCTGCTTTAGCGCATCCTGCATAAATTTCCATCCACTCGACCCTATTGTAAGCGAGGACTGCAAAACGGTCTCCCCGGTCGCATCCAATAGAAATCAAGGCATTGCCGACGCGGCAACTGCGCTCGTTCCACTCGAGAAATGTCAAAGCCTTGAATTTGTCTTGACAACCCAGTTTGTCTGGAAACTGGACTGCCTGTTGACGAAGTACTCTTCCCATGGGTATCCATTTACTGATAGTCATGAAATCCTCCTCCAACGCCGTCAATAGCGGCTGCTTAGTGCTTTTTGAACTCCGAACGAAGCAAATTCCCTAAGAAGGGAAACCAGATGACCCGTACCAAAAGATCTTGATTCAAAAGCTGTTGTGAGTCACCAAAACGGTCAAGCCCGAATCTGCCATAGCAATACGGTTGTTTGGATGCCTTGAATACTACCCTTGACCGAATTCCCGAGTAGTACTGTGGCGCAAGATCTGTTTCAACGTTTGAACCGCCCTAGACAAATCTCCCTGTGTGTTACTGGCGAGAGTGGTGAACATCAATCTGAGTGCACCGATCCCGGCATGATCCAGCAACACCTTGGTAGCAGACACTCTTTCGGCAGCGAGGACAGTTCCGTAAATAGACGCACAATTTCCTGTGTGGCAGCCTGCCACAAGAACTCCATCCGCACCGTTTCGGAAAGCGGATAGTATGTGATCTTGGGCAATAGTTCCTGCACAGGGGACTATAATGGGAGTGAGATCCTCCCGAATCTGAAGGGTGGCCGACTCAAAAGCCTTCTCCGCTGATCTACGGCACAGAAAAGCCACTATTCGGTCATCAGGACCGGCAACAGCCAAGGCAGCGGGTATTCTATCAGCAAGACCGGTTTGGCCCGCAGGCGGTTCCAGAGTTATGGCCCCCATGGGGCATTCGGCCGCACATATTCCGCAACGCTTGCAGCTAGCCGCGTCAACTTCGGCTCTCTTCCGGAAACTCATTGCGCCGTGTGGACACAGTCGGATGCATGTCAGGCAAATAGTGCACTTGCCCTGGTCCACCAAAGGAGCGCCGGGAAGTCCTACCAGTCCATTCTCTGAACTAGCAGTTTTCAGGGCCACCATGACGGCATCCAAGTCGCACTCCGTGGTAAGGGGATCGAAATTACCACGAGACGGCCCCACAGCTAAGATCCCGGCCTTGGGGGTGGCTACCCCTGAGAACCTGATGGACTCGGGCTGCAAAAAAGGCGCCATAACAGCCGACGATGGGATTGCTTCCAATAGTGGTTTTAGCGAAGAAGGTGGTCGGAGATTTTCGTCTACAACGACCAGGTCAGGAAGGAGCTCCATTTCGACGCCGAGAACCGGATCGCGGAAAACGACTGCCAAACCGTCCGTTCCGTTCTCAAAACCTGGTCCATCCTGGTCGAATTTGAAGAAAAGGACTCCATCGTTACGGGTATGCCGGTACTGTCTTTCGAGGCCCTGAGCAGCAACTTTGACGTCCCTGGCAAACACGTATGGCTGGACTCGGCAAATTTTTGTAAGCCGAGCGATTGCATCAAATACTCTTGCGAATGTCAAAGGATCAGATCCCCCTTCCAATCCGCAAAGGAAAACAACGTGAAACAAGTCTCCGCGAGGCTTGACCAGGTCTGCTCCATCATCAAGGATAGCTTCCAGGGCTGACAACGTAGTGACTCTATCTGAAGGATTAAGTCCATAATCGTTGTACTTGGGGACCGCGACTGCGGCGGGAACTGCTACGATGAAACCTGCCGATTCGGTTGACCGTCCAGTGGACGAGGCTACGATAGCCTCGAACCGACCAACAAATCCGCGTACCTCTTCCAACACGGCGTCCGCAGGTAGTTGAACACCTGTGCCGCCGTCAGTGTCATCTCGGTGCCCGAGAGCTATTACCTCAAAACCCTCATTTTCGAGTCGGCGGACTAGCTCGCTCGCTGTCTTGTCGCCACCCATCACCAAGACGCGGTGCAAGAGGTTGCTCTCCGGTAGAACCGAGGGGTTGAGAAAAACTGATTCAAGAACCGGCGCCTTCACCTATTCTCTCCTCTGCAAGAACCCTTCAAGTATGAAGCTACTGTTCCGGCTGTCCTGATCGAGTGTGATACAGTGTCCTCAATTGACTTTGGGCCGTGAACGGCACCTGCCACGAAAACTCCTGTCGCATCAGTTAGAACCTCATTGCCATCCCTTCCCAAGAAACCATCCTGATTGATCTGTACACCCAGAAGTTCAGCAAGGGGAAGCAATTCCGGGTCGGGCGAAATGCCGACGCTCAGCACTACCAGGTCGAAGGACTCAGCGATCCGTTCCTCGTTTGATCCCAGGTATACAAGCTCCGGCCGACCGTCGGCTCCGTGACGAATTTCACCGGGAATGGCTCTGACCAGGCGCAAGTTCCGTCTAAACGCCTGAAAACGCGCCTCAAAGTCGCGATCAAATGATTGGATATCCATGTAGAAGATAGTCGGCTGGATTCCGTGAAAACGATGACGGAGCAACTCAGCGAGCCTCAGAGCATAACCACAACATACCTGTGAGCAGTAGTTTCTTCCTATTTTTGCGTCCCTGCTTCCGACACATTGTATAAAGGCTACGGACTTCAATTTCGTTTCGCCTTCACCAGCGTCGAAATTGTCTCTCCTCAGAATGGAATCAAGTTCAAGTGCTGTGATCACTCCGTGGATACGTCCGTATCCGAATCGAGGTTTTTCGTGCGGGTCAAAGGCCTTGAATCCACATGCAAGGATGACCGTGCCAGCCTCGATCTTGACTTCCTCTGCTTCTCCATCCAGGTTCACAGCTCCCGCGCTGCAAGCCTTCTCGCATGCTCTGCACGATCCGTCCTTGAAAAAAAGACAATTGTCCTCGTCAAGAGACATCCCGTTCTTGACGAAGGTGTTTGAGAGTGCGTCAGGAACTGGACATACTTCCAAACACTTGCCGCACTGGTTACACTTATCAGGATAAATTCTTAAGGGCTGTCTATTTAACGTGACGCTAAAAGAACCGTTTGATCGTTCTACTTCCGTGACAGTGGATCTCAGAGACCAACCTATTCTATTGGAAGCATCTGAACTCTCAAGTTGGTCCTCTAGTAGGCACGCACCGCATCTTTGGCATTGGTCAGTCGCCTTGCAACAATAGAGGGCCACATGCCCTCCGGGATAAGGATTCTTCTCCACAACAACGGAGCGAAACCCGAGTCGCGAAAGTTCAATCGCACAACGTGTACCGGCGATCCCACCACCGATAATAACAGCATCTGTCATCATAATCCGGCTCAGAGCAGCGATCCGATCTCCAATTCCCTACCATTGGTGCTAATACAAACGCCTGTAACTCTTCCTGACTCCCTCAACAGTGAAACCAGCTTCCGAACGTGTTCAACTGAGGTTGACAGAAAATCATCCTCACCGTCGTCCCTCCACGCCCTTACGACAGAGTCAGGAATAAAAGTACCTGGAATAGACCCGTCGTGGTACCGCACAATTTCCGCATAGGACGGCAACAGAACCCCGGCAATAATCTTCACGGGCATGTCCTTCGCAGCGTCAAGAAACGGACCCAACTGGTCAATGGTGAAAATGGGTAGAGTTACGAAAAAATCCACGCCGGCTGCAACTTTCTTTCTGGCTTTCATCAACTGGGGCCCAAGAGGATCCGCAGTGGCACAGACGGCCGCTCCAAGGCAAAAAGATAGAGCGCCTTCCAGTGCGTTACCGCCACCATCTCTCCCCTTCTCCATTTCCCTAATCATGGAGATTAGCTGAACCGAATCTAAATCGTAAACTGGTTTTGCTTCCGGATGATCGCCAAAGTTGAAATGATCGCCTGAAACGCACAAGATCGAACCTATCGATAACGCGGCACAACCAAGAGCCGTCGATCCTAGCGCAATCCTGTTACGATCGCGACACGAGATGGTCATAATAACATCGTTACCATCTCTGCCGAGTCTTTCGGCCAGCACAAGAGAAGAAATACCCATCCTTGCAGACTGGTTGTCCGAGACAAGTAAACTGTCGACTTTACCTTTCCATGAGGAAATCCACGAAAGGGTGGACGAAAGTTCAGGACTCTTGGGAGGAATCACCCTCGCCAAAACTTGAAAGTCGTCTGAGGCTAGTCGTTCGTGAAAACTTTTAACCAATATGGAACCTCTTTTGATAAGCGGCATGAACAACTTTTCCCGGCCGCCGGCACATGTCATATTTCATCGGCGAAACAGTCATTTCTTGCAACGAGCCCCTGGATTGCTTGTCAAGACGTTCATATATCATGGTCCAAGCACAGTTTCTTTCAGGGTCTACTTCACATTTCCCGTGTACGGTTCCGCAGCATGGACCATTCAGAAGCCCCTTGGAACACATCGTGACCGGACAAATGCCGCCAGTGATCCCAAGGTAGCATTGGTTGCAGGCTCGGCAGCGCTCCGTCCACTCCCCGGCTGCTTCCGCTACTCCTATGAAACTGGTATTTACGCCAGGGATGACGGGCACACTGGGATATTCCTCGGACAAAAACTGGATGCCCGCGCCACAGGCGAGCGATACCACTGCGTCAACCTGAGAAACCTTGTCTTTGAAAAGGCGAAGAAACTCACGATCGCACTGTCTTTCAACCGTAGCCGCTGTAGCATGCAAGTCCGTCTTGTCAATGCCGGCGGCCAACATGAGTTGGGATGCCAGAATACCCGCTTCCTTTTCTCCCCCGGCCAAGCATACGGCAACGCATGTTCCGCATCCTGCTACCAACACGCGGGAATAACCAACCAGCATGTTCTTGACTTCAGGGAAGGGCTTCAGCTTTGCAACGATCATCCGCGCCTCTTGGAGAAAGGTTATAGCCAGTGCCAAAATTATTGCCGCTTTCGCTTTCTACCCCCCCCCTTTTTTTTGGGCAAATGGCGGTTGGGGGGATTCGCTCGCGTACAACCGTGTTTCATTCGGGCAGAAATTTTGGCAACTGGTATAGAATTAACCACACTACATGACACAAATAACAAAGCGATTTCCGAGTGTCAAGACAAGCTCATCGGTTTGGCACACTCAGGAACCTGTCAGACCGGTTCGGGATCATGATCATTGATTGCAGGAGGATTCCCAGATTTTTAGGCGAAGATTATGACAGGCACGGTGACGTGATCACTCCATCAAGACTTCGACAACTGTCAGGAAGAGATCGGAATGCGCAGTTTGAGTCTATCAGAGGTAAAATTCAAGAGCATCTGTCGAATCATCAGCCTGCCATATCAGTGGATACGAAGAAAAAAGAGTTGGTGGGAAATAGTCAATTTGATATAGCTTCAACCTGTACTGAAACGGGGCTCAGGGTTCGTTGCGAACTTGACACGCGTACCTATCCTAAAGGACTCAAGGTGGTCGAACAAAGAGAAGGCTCAAATCAAGATCACAAGACATGACTTCCATGGAGAATGGAACTACACCATGAGCCCAAAGAGCACATAACCGTGTCAGAGTCAATTCCCGTTGACGATGGGCATGAGTTCATCATGTGTATTATACAACCAATGTAGCGGGCTCGGACTAACCGTACCGGGGCTCACGTTTCGGAGGACTTGCTCCCACAATACCCGGCGACGTGGTATGCAGTAAAACGAATCGGACATTACTTCTGGCACTGGTCATAGGTTTTCATTCTTGTTTTTCATGTCTTCACCGTAACACAACCAAGTCTCTCTCCCAACCTATTGCGGAGACATAACACGAGCGAGGCAGTCATGACGAAGTCGAAAAATAAAACCAGGACCGAATCTGACAGCATGGGTCCGATAGAGGTCCCTGCAGACAGGTACTGGGGTGCACAAACACAGAGGTCTTTAAAATACTTCAATATCGGAAGAGACCTGATTCCCGAAGAAGTGATCAAAGCCTTTGGGATAATTAAGAGAGCAGCGGCCCTCACCAACCGCGATCTTGGAAAGCTCCCTTCTGAAAAATCTGATCTTATTATCAAAGCTGCTGAAGAGGTGAGACATGGCAAACTTCAAGACCACTTCCCGCTTCATGTTTGGCAGACCGGAAGTGGCACTCAGACCAACATGAATGTTAATGAGGTCATTGCGAATAGGGCCATTGAACTGGCTGGAGGGAAGCTGGGCAGCAAAGACCCTGTCCATCCCAACGATCATGTCAACATGTCCCAGTCATCCAACGATACCTTTCCCACCGCAATGCACGTGTCGGCAGCGATGAAAATTCATGACTCCCTTCTGCCGGCAGTAAAAAAGATGAGGGATGCACTGAATCAAAAAGCTGATGAGTTCAAGGATATCGTTAAGATAGGACGAACTCATCTTCAGGATGCTGTGCCGCTGACTCTGGGCCAGGAATTCTCAGGATATGTGGCCCAGTTGGACGCTGATTTGGAATGCATCAAGAGAGTTCTTCCCGATTTGTACCAGCTCGCTTTAGGTGGGACCGCAGTTGGCACCGGCCTCAACACCCATAAGGAATTCGCCGAACGAGCCGCCAAGTATATCAGTGAAATAACAGATTTACCCTTTGTTTCCGCGAAGAACAAATTTTCCGTTCTTGCGGCGCATGATGCCATAGTGATGGTTAGTGGCGCCCTAAAGACGCTTGCATGCTCGTTGATGAAGATAGCTAATGATATCAGATGGCTGGGGTCAGGCCCTCGATGTGGAATTGGCGAGTTGACTCTACCGGCCAATGAACCGGGATCCTCCATCATGCCTGGAAAGGTGAATCCCACACAGTGCGAAGCCATGACCATGGTGGCCGTGCAGGTGATGGGATGCGACACTGCTATCTCTGTTGCGGGCAGTCAGGGAAATTTTGAATTGAACGTCTTCAAGCCGATTATGATTTTTAATTTGATGCAGGCCCTTGATTTGTTGACCGACACGTGCAACTCCTTCACAGATTTCCTCATTGTTGATTTGCGGCCAAACCTGAAAAGGATCGATTACTTAGTACGAGAATCACTCATGCTGGTGACTGCTCTCAATCCTGTGATAGGATATGACAAAGCTGCAAAAGCTGCTCATAGAGCCCAACACAATGATATTACCTTGAAGGAGGCCTGTTTGGCCCTGGGCTATCTGACCGACTCGGAATTTGAAGAGGCCATTCAGCCCTACAAGATGGCGCGGCCCCACAGCGAAAGTTAGTTCGGAGAGGAGTATCGAGAAACAGTATAAGCCTCAAGAAAGAACGCGAAGGTGACAAATTTACGGTTCGCTAGGTGATACATCCCCCACAGGAGACGGACCCAATTCCTGAAGTCGTGTTGCCATTGTCAGGACAGCCTGAACGAACTTTTGGGCCATAGACGCACTCATGTTGAACATCTCGAGACGACGAGGATCCATACCTCCATCCTCGATCAACTGTTTCGTGTATTCTACAACCTGGCGAGCACGGAGGTTGCCCTCAACGAAATGGCATTCACCTTCCATGCAGCCGGCCACGAACACTGCATCGGCCCCATGGCGAAACGCCTCCAACAGGAGGATCGGTTCAATCTTCCCCGTGCACAAGAGCTTTACTATCCGCACATTGTGAGGATACTGAATCCTCATAGATCCGGCCAAGTCAGCAGCGTTATACGCACAATACGTACACGTGAAAGCTATAATTTTCAGATTGTCATGATCCATTCGAATTTTTCTAAATCAGATAGCCTGAATCTTCGCGAGTACCTGCTCGTCCGTATAATGTTGTAGTCTGATGGCCTTTCGTGGGCAGACACTGGCGCAGATGCCACATCCTTGACAGGATGCGGCCTCTATATAGGCACGGTTCGTTCCGGCATCAATCGTCGGAACGTTGTAAGGACATACTCGCACGCATGTCAGGCACGACGCGCAAAGGTCCGGGTCGACCACCGAGACTTCACCGGACACCTGGAGGATGTCTTTGCTCAGGACAGTGGCTGCCCTGGCCGCAGCGCCCTTGGCCTGGGCTATGGTTTCGGGCAGATACTTCGGACCATGAGCCAATCCGCACAGGTAAATGCCTTCGCTTGCGAAATCCAACGGACGCATCTTCATGTGCGCTTCCATGAAAAACCCCACGTCATTACGAGGGAGTTTCATTAGGGCTCCGAGGGCTTCTGTTTGAGGATGGGGCCTAATAGCGGCGCTGAGGACAACTCGATCAGCAGGAATAGCCACCTCACCTCCAAGGATCTGGTCGAATACAGTGATCATCAACCTCCCAGCTCCTTCTTCGACCACAGGCTTACGATCCCTCTGGTAGCGGAGGAAAATTACACCCGCCTCTCGTGCCTTCCTGTAATGGAGTTCCTTGAACCCGTAAGTCCGTATGTCTCTGTACAGAATAAAAACATTTCTAGTTGGATCCATTTGTTTGAGAGCCAGAGCATTCTTCACCGCGGTTCCGCAGCACACCCTGCTGCAATAGAGATTGTCCGGCTCGCGGGAACCCACACACTGTATCATGACGACGTTCTTTACTCCTGCCATCTTGTCCGGCTCGTCATAAATACATCTTTCCAGCTCAGTTTGGGTCCAGACCTTTTCTGATTTTCCTCTCAAATATTCGGTGGGTTCATATTCGATCCCTCCCGTAGCTGCTATGATTGCACCGATCTCCGTGTCGATCTCCTCACCGGTCTTACGGTTCCTGACCTTCACCAGGAATCGTCCCACGTGCCCCGAATATTCCCTCAACTCAGAATTCATCAACACACTTATCTTGGGGTGAGACAGTGTCCTCAGTTGGAGTCCTTCCACAAAAGCCGTTACATCGAGTCCGGTTAAGCTGCGACGCAGGTTCAAGGCCGTGCCTCCAAGGAGTCCTTCTCTCTCAACCAAAAAAGCCTCGAATCCCTGATCGGCCAAGGATAGAGCGGCTGTCATGCCTGCAACACCGCCGCCTATAACCAGCCCTCGCCGTACGACCTGAAACGAGCGCTCACGAATCGGCTCCAACTTGGCTGCCCGGTAGACCGCCATGCGGACCAGATCCTTAGCCTTTTCAGTGGCTGCTTCAGGTTCTTGCTGGTGAACCCAGGAGCATTGGTCGCGTATGTTAGCCATCTCAAACAGGTACTTATTGATTCCAGCATCAAGGCAAACCTCACGGAAAAGTGGTTCGTGAGTCCTCGGGCTGCAAGACGAAACTACCAACCTGTTGATTCCGTGTTCTCGGATTTTATCCGCAATAGCCACAGTGGTGTCGGTGGAGCAGGTAAAGAGGTTATGTTCGGCAAATACCACATGAGGAAGGGTCGAGGCGTATTCCATCACTTCTTGTACGTTCACAATACGTGCAATGTTTGAGCCGCAATGGCAAACAAACACACCAATCCTGGGGTCTTCGCCGCGCACGTCTCTTTCTGGAGTAAAGGTCTTCGCTGTAACTATGGTGTTGCGGACCTCACTGAGCAGCTCGCCCGAAAGCGCGGCAGCAGACGCTGCGCCCATTACCGATTCCGGAATGTCCATTGGCGCCTCGAACGCGCCTGCGACAAATATTCCAGGCTTGGTGGTCCTATTTGGAGAGAATTCGCCGGTTTCTGCAAAACCGAATCTGTTCAGATCGATTCCGCATCTCTGGGCAAGCTTCCTGGACGAAGCCGAAGGCTCAATCCCGATGGACAAGACCACCATCTCAAATGTTTCGTTAGTCATGGTTCCGTCTTGGCCCCGGAATGTTACTGCCAGGTTTTTTGTTTGCTGTTCCTCCTTGACCGTTGAGACAATGCCCTTACGGTATCTCACGCCAAGGTTGGCCTCTGCGTTCTCGTAGTAGAATTCGAACCCTTTCCCGAAGGCACGAATGTCATTGTAAAAGATGGTAGGCGAAACTCGTGAATCATGTTCCCTTGCAATGATCGCTTCTTTGGTAGCGTACATGCAGCAAACACTCGAACAGTAGTCACGATCGCACGTCACGTCCCGAGAGCCCACGCACTGAATCCAGGCGATCTTCCCCGGATGACCGCCGTCGGAGGGTCTGCGTATCTCTCCAGAAGTCGGGCCGGACGCAGAAAGAAGGCGCTCGAATTCCATGGATGTCATTACGTTGGCCATGCGGCCGTAACCGTATTCACCCTTAATTTCAGCCCGAAATGTATCAAAGCCGGGTATTAGTATGACTGAGCCTATTTCGAGTGCTATTTCCTCCGGCATTTCGTCATGGCACGTCGCTTTAGGCTGGCAAACGCGAACACATTCAAGGCACTCGGAACATATCCCACAACCAAGGCAGCGTTCAGTCTCGGCTTGCACCGCAGCCTCGTCAAAACCCACTACAGTCTCCAGAAAATCTCTCTTTCGCAGATCAGCCGGGATTTCTGTCTTACATCTCCTGGGGGAAGGCACAACTCCCTTGATATCCGGTTCGGCGATGGGCCGCTCTAATTGTCTACCTGTTCGGAGGTCCTCGCCTTCCAGGAATCTCCGGATTGACTCGGCGGCTTCTTTTCCGCCGGCCAATGCCTGGATCACCGTCTTCGGGCCTGTTACTGCGTCTCCTGCTGAAAAAAGTCCTTCCACTGACGTTGCGCAGGTTAAAGGGTCTACGCTAATGCTGTTCCCGCGAACTGTCTCGACGTTTTCTAGTAATTCCAACAGCCTCTTATCGACTCTCTGGCCAATTGCTAACATCACGGTGTCCGCTTCCATGCCCATGGAGCACTGGTCATCGAAACTCGGATTGAATCTGCCATCCTCGTCAAAGACACAGACACACTGGTTGAAGCATACTCCTCTCACCCCAACACCGGTTTCACTAGGCACAAAATCAAAGGGACCCCAACAATTGTGTACAGTAACTCCTTCGGCCTCTGCCTCGTGGATCTCGTCTGGATGTGCCGGCATTTCGTCTCGATCTTCCAGGCACACCAGGTGCACCTCGTCCACACCGAGCCGGACGGCAGTTCGCGCAACGTCTATAGCTACGTTGCCGCCGCCTATGACCAGGACCCTTGTCCCCAAATCGGTCTTCTTGCCCTGGGCAGTGTCTCTAAGAAAATCCACGCCCTGGACAACTCCTGGCGTATCCTCCCCGGAAATTCCCAGTCTCGCTCCTGAAGAGCAGCCCACGGCCAAAAAAATGGCATCATAACCTCGGTCCCGCAGATCCTGAAGGGTCCTATCCTGGTCCAACGCGGTGGAGCATCGAATGTCCACACCGCAGCGTCTTATGTAGTCGATATCCCTTTTGAGAATAGCCTTCGGAAGTCTGTATTCGGGGATGCCATAACGAAGAACACCGCCGGGCTCCGCCTCCTTTTCGAAAACGGTGACTGGATATCCGTTGAGGGCAAGATAATAAGCGCAGCTTAGGCCGGCAGGGCCGGCTCCGACGACTGCGACCTTCCGGTCCTTTGCCGGCTGGATCTCCGGCGTATCCCCGGGGTCGTCCTGTTCCGAGAGGAACCATTTTACGTCATTGATGGCAATAGCTTCGTCAACTTGGGCCCTGGAACATTGCTGCTCGCAAAAACGCACGCACACCCGACCGCAAACCGACGGGAGTGCACAGTCCTTTCGAATCAGGCTAAGAGCTTCCTTATATTTTCCCTTCTTCGCCAGGGCCAAGTATCCCTGAACGTGGATGTGAGCTGGGCACGCTGCTTTGCATGGACTCACGCCGGCCTTTTGTATCACCGCTTTGTTGGGTATGGCCTGAGGATAAAGTTTGTGTATAGCCTTGCGAGGTTGAAGCCCCTCGTCAAATTCGTTAGGGATCTCCACAGGGCACACTTCAAAGCAATCTCCACATGCGTTGCATTTCTGCATGTCCACGTAGCGAGGATGCTTGAGTATCCGAGCGCTAAAATGTCCCGCTTCTCCTTCAACGGCGAGAATCTCCGAATTGGTCAAAATTTGTATGTTGGGGTGCTTGTCGACCTCGATCAGCCTGGGTGAAATGGTGCACATGGAACAGTCATTGGTGGGGAAAGTCTTGTCGAGTTGAGCCATGCGGCCGCCTATAGCGCTTTTCTCTTCCACCAGGTAGACTTTGTACCCGGCATTTGCCAGGTCTATTGCTGCCTGCATGCCCCCTATACCGGCTCCCGCGACCAATACTGCGCCAATCTTATCCTTATAATCGGGATGCTCTTTCACGCGCCCCACCCCTTGCTTCTCAAAAGCGGAACAGGATCCACAATATGTTTTCGCCACCAGGAACGCGTTTCAGGAACACTCATGGCGACCGCCAATAGCTCCGTGATGTAAACCACCGGCATCTGGTAACTCGTATTCCTCTCCCGCTCGATCTCCTTCTGTCTTGTGTCCAGGTTAGCCTGGCACATGGGACAATCTGTGACTATGAGTTCGCCGCCGGCCTCTCGAGCGGCTTCGAACAAATTACCCGAAAGCCTTCGGACCACATCCGGCCGAGTCATAGCCAGGCTTCCTCCGCAGCAGTCCGTTTTGTAACTCCAGTTGACTACGTCGGCTCCGAGAATGTTCAAGATGGCGTCCATTTCCCTTGGGTTTTCAGGATCAGGATGTTTCATTGCTCGAGGGGGGCGTACGGTCAGACAACCGTAATAGGGAACTACCTTGATGCCGGCGAGAGGATTATTGATATTTGTCTTTATCTTTTTCTGGATCTCGTCTTTCAATAGCATCTCGTTGATATGAACGACCTCAACCCGTGTCAGCGCTGCAGCGTGGGGATGATCTGCCGGATGCTCTAGTAGGTGCGCCTGGCAGAGCCTCAAGCGATGAAAACAAGCCGCACACGGGGTGAGGAGGGGCCTGTCGGATTGGGATGCAATGAGCAAGTTTCTGGCCGGCAGTTCCACAGCAGCGCGAGGATGCATTATATGGGCACTGCTGGCTCCGCAACAGTTCCAGTCGTCCAGTTCAATCAGATCTACTCCCAGATGCCGAAAGACGGCCACTATCCCCACATCGTAATCATGGGCTGTACCATGAAGGCTACAGCCAGGATAATAATTCAGTTCCATTTCAAAAATCCACGCGATCAGGCCACTATGTCGCGGACCTCTCTGCGGCCCTTAATTCTCTCCGGAATCAATCTTATTCGCCCTCGAGCGAACAACTCGCGTCCCAGTTCCATATCCTCAAAGAAAGTGCCCGTCTTGATTTTATACCTGGCGATCATTTCTATTTCGTGCACCCGCCCGTGGGTGCGGATCGCTTTCATGAATTCTTCGTGAAACGCCCTCACCCGAGGCAGGCTGACGGTTCCCTGTTGCATGGACATCCTTCGGAGGGCATCCATCACGTGAGCCAAATCTATGTCGTTGGGACAACGCGTGGAGCAGGTTATGCAAGAAGCGCACACCCATATAGTCTCCGATCCCAGCACCTTATCCCTTTGCCCAAGTTGAATGTGCCGTATCAAGAGATTGGGAGGCAAGTCCATGGCATAAGACACGGGGCATCCACTGGTGCATTTTTCACAGTGAAAACAGGCTGAGACCTTGACACCAGACAGGCCCTCGACCTCGGAAAGAAATGCACCGTCGTCCGGACGAATGGGCATAGAGTCTTCCAAGAGAACCTTCTCCATCAAACTTAATCGTAAAAACAAGCTTCACATTAGTCTTGGTAACAGGTGCTGTCAAGTCTGCGGGGAAATGGCGATCCGTCGTGTAAATGTAAATAGCTTCTCGCTTCGTGTCATGCTCAATCTTCCTATGGGCGGGTATTCTTTGGAATATGGTATAGGCTATCAATGTGTTCCTAGAAATAAGGACGAAGAGGTCGTCGAACTCTACCGTTACGTGGCCGAAGAAAAGAATATCGTTATCAGCACAGCCTTTACGGAAGACTTGCAGGTGACTGTCGATCCCCACAGGATACGGCAGGTGCTGGCGAATTTGCTGGATAACGCAGTGAAATATACCCCGGATGGGGGGAGAGTCGATGTTGAGACTGGGCAAAGCCCGAAACAGGTGATTATAAGAGTCAAGGACACCGGTAGCGGTATCCCTGAGGAAGAAATCCCCAAAATCTGGAACCGTCTCTATCGGGGGGACAAGAGTCGCTCACAACGGGGACTTGGACTGGGGCTCAGTTTGGTTATGTCCATTGTCAAAGCACACGGCGGATACGTTGAAGTCTCCAGCCAACCCGGATCCGGTTCCACG
This sequence comes from uncultured Desulfomonile sp., assembly GCA_903853735.1. The sequence goes on from CAINUH010000460.1 coordinate 18,131, forward strand.
TTTACCGTATATCTTCCCCAA
>CAINUH010000461.1 GCA_903853735.1 uncultured Desulfomonile sp.
AGATAACATGGAAATACGCAAACTGGTTGCCGTCGTTGAGGAGACTCTTAGCGAGATGGGTCGGAATGTGACTCCTCCAACCCGCAAGGCGGCTGCCATAGCTGTTATTAAGAACCCATTTGCCGGCAGATACGTCGAGGACTTGACTGAATTGATGGACATTGGAGAGAAACTGGGCGGTATGTTGGGCCAAAGGTGCCTCGACGCGTTGGGAATAGGCCCGGAAAAGGCTGAAAGTTATGCCAAAGGCTGTATTGTCGGACTCGATGGTGAGTTGGAACATGCGGCTGCGATCCTTCATCCGAAGTTGGGCAAGCCTTTTCGTGAAGCGCTCGGCCGAGGGTTAGCCCTCATACCATCAGTGAAGAAACGTGGAGCAGCCGGTTGTACAGTAGATGTACCGCTGAATCACAAGGACGCTGCTTTTATCCGTTCACATTTCGACGGAATGACGGTGGCCGTGGAAGACGCCCCAAGAGCGGATGAACTGATGGTGGTCCTCGTCGTTACAGACTCCGGCCGGCCGCTCCCGCGCATTGGCGGCCTCACAAGAGACCAAGCCAAATTCGAGGACGGTTTGCGTTAGAAATTGGAGGGGCTTCTATTCAAAGCCCCTCCAGGACAAATTCGGAGGGCACTCAAGCATGGCTATTCTACCAGAGGTCAAAAAACATTACGGAAAGCTAAAACTGTTGATTGATGGAGAATGGATTGACTCACAATCATCTCACGTCAGCCGGACTACCAACCCAGCCACCGGAGAAGTTATTGCGGAGTTTCCCGCTGCAACCCTTGGCGAGGCCAGAGAAGCCGTAGAGTCGGCCAAGCGAGGTTTTCTGGCTTGGAGTCAGGTTCCTCTTCGTGAGAGAGCAAAAATGCTCTTTGACATGCGCCAGAAGTTCGAGGATCACTTCGAGGAATTGTGCCGGGTTCTGACTCAGGATCACGGCCGCACCATAGGCGAGTCCCGGGGTACAGTCCGCCGATGTATAGAAAACATCGAATCCGCGTGTTCAGCAGCTTATGGATTGGCCGCCCGGAACGAGCACATTGACTGTCTTGCCAACGGCATTGACATGTGGCTGACTTGGGAGCCTCTCGGAGTTTTTCTTATAGTGACTCCAGGCAATATTCCAATGCATGCTTGGTCTTCCTTTGTTCCGTATGCACTGGCCGCCGGCTGCTCGGTTGTGATCAGCCCGAGCAGACAGGATCCTGTGGCTGCCGAATACATTAATCGCGTCGCGCTTGAATGTGGCCTGCCAAAAGGGACTATCAACATGGTCCACGGAGGCCGAGAGATAAACAAGTACATTCTTAGCCAACCCGAAGTGCAGGGACTTGGTTTCATAGGATCAACCGCTGCCGGCAGGGAACTGTTTGAGGTGTGCGGCAAACTCGGAAAAAACTCATCCATCAACGGGAACGGCAAGAACCACGTGGTAGTGATGCCAGACGCAGACCTTGACCAAAGCGTGATTTACTTGCGCCAGGGTTGCTTCGGTATGACAGGGCAACGGTGTTTAGGCTCCGACAACGTAGTGGTCATCGGTGACATTTACAACGATTTCAAAGAAAAATTCCTTGCCGTTTCCAAGGCCATGAAGCTCGGATATGGCCTGGATGAATCCGTTGCCATGGGTCCGTATACCACCCCTGGTGGTAAAGAAAAAATCGCCCAGTGGATCGATCAAGCTTTGACCGAGGGAGCTAAAATGTTGCTGGACGGTAGGACGCGTGTGCCGGTGGAACTGTCAAAAGGCTACTTCATCGGTCCTACCATTTTGGAAGATTTGCATATCGATATGGGCGTAGCCAAAGAAGAAGCCTTTGGTGCGGTGGCAGGCCTGATCAGGGCTGACAGCCTTGACCAGGTCATTGACTGGATAAATACGAAGACTGATCTGGGACACTCGGCTTGCATCATGACCGAAAGCGGCAGAAACGCTCGCAAGTTTGCTCGTGAGGTCAATGTGGGCAATGTGGGTATCAATGTGGGCGTACCCCAGCCATACGCATTCTTCCCGCTTGGATCAAAGCGTAATTCTTTCCTGGGAGGAGCGAAATCGAGGATGGCGTCTATGCGTCTCTTCCTGGACGAGAAAACGGTCACAGCTCGCTGGGTATAGATGAAGTTTGAGTGCATATACCAAGCGCCTCAAGTTTTGTAGGGATTGCTGCGTTGCGCTTGCAATGACACCGGCACGGAAGGCAGGCACTGTTTTTATGTCATTTCCTGGAGCTGGCGGCGACGAAGCAATTTCAGGGACGAGACTCAGGTTTTTGACAGTACGATAGATCCGACATTTGTTTTGATTCCGGCTATAGAGAATGGACACGGTACTCATTCAAGCCATTATTAACGGTATTCTGCTTGGTGGAGTTTATGCAGCATACTCAGCAGGATTTTCTCTCATCTTCGGCGTGATGGGCGTTGTGAATTTGGCCCATGGAGAGTTGATCATGTTGGGGGCTTTCACTTCGTATTGGCTGTTCCAATACTTTGGCATGGACCCGTATCTAAGTCTTCCGTTTGCCATGATCTTTTTGTTTGGGTTCGGGTACATCGTCCAGAAATACATAATCAATCGTGTTATAGAATTGCCCCACATCATGAGCTATATTCTCACATTCGGTATCCATCTCATGGTGGCCAACATTGCCTTGAAGCTGTGGACTCATGATTTCAGAACCATAACGACGTCCTATTCAGGGGCTAATGCCGCGTTCCTCGGACTGAATGTACCGTACGCGCGGCTGATAACATTTTTTATCGCCTTATTAGTAATAGGCACTTTGTGGTTCTTTCTGAGTCGAACGGAGACGGGCCGAGCCATTCGCGCCACATCAATGGACAAAGAAGTAGCTCGGCTCATGGGAGTCGACATTAGGGAGATTTATGCGGTAACATTCGGGGTTGGATCTGCAATCACGGGACTTGCCGGAGCCGCCATAAGCCCGTTCGAGATCATTTCCCCGGAAATGGGTCTTCAATACACCATTATTGCATTTTGTGTCGTTGTTTTGGGAGGTATGGGATACATGCCCGGAGCCCTATGGGGTGGCATGATATTGGGAGTGGCTCAGTCTTTGGCCGTTACTTATTTGAGTGCGGGCATATCGGTGGCTGTTACATTTTTTATACTTTTCGTCATGCTCATTGTACGACCTACAGGGATTGTGGGAAAGGGCCTTGTGACCTAAGTGTTTCCATAGTAGGGGACCAAATGAACAGCCAAGCCTATCGCGTGAAATTTTGGATGTGTTTCATTGTGGCATCAGTTGCGACAAGCTTGGTCCCTTTTTTCACATCTTCAGAGTACATTCTGCGAATTGTGACAGTCGTAATATTCTGGATCGGCATGGCAGGCTGCTGGAACATTATGAGCGGCTATACAGGCTATATCGATTTCGGACCGGTGGTTTATTTCGGCATCGGTTCGTACGCTACAGCCATCGGAATGACAAAATACGGCATGCCTTTTTTCCCCTCAGCAGTTCTTTCCGGCATAATCTCCGTTCTCATCGCCCTTCCTGTCGGTATCACGACCCTGAGATTGAGAGGTGCTTACTTCGCAATTGCCACCTTCGCGTTCGCTGAGACGATGAAACAGGTGGTGCTGGAATTTGACAGGACTTTCGGAGTCTCTTTCTTTCAGGGGAGTCACGGCATTACACTGCCAATCGGCGGCCACGATAACACTTTCTTTTTTTACTGCTTTCTGGCCGTGACGTTTGGTGTCATTTTGGTACATTACGGAATTGAACATTCCAAGTTCGGCTATGGCCTCAAGGCCATTCATGAGGCGGAGGGGGCCGCTGAGATTGCAGGAGTGAATACGACTGGTGTCAAGCTAAGGGCCTATGTAAACAGTGCCTTCTTTTTGGGTGTGCTCGGAGGCATCGAAGCCTATTGGATCACTTACATAACGCCCGGCGACGTTTTCAACGTACACAAGACGGTGCAGATGGTTATTATGACTCTGTTGGGCGGCATGGGCACTTTTCTCGGACCGATAATCGGCGCGTCTTTTCTCACAGTCTTGTCCGAGATTCTTGGGACCGCTTTTGTGGAATATTATCTCATTATGGTCGGCGCGATAATCATAGCAGTAATATTGATAATGCCTAGAGGTGTTGTAGGAACCATCGAGGAATGGAGCGGAATCAGGTTTCACTAGGTTAACAACGCTTAAGGATTTCCATGCCTGTTCTGGAGTGTAAAAACGTTACGAAGAACTTCGGTGCGTTAGCTGCTGTGGATTTTATCAGCTTCAGCCTGGAAGAACGGGAAATATTGGGAATGATAGGGCCCAATGGAGCGGGCAAGACCACCTTGTTCAATTGCATTATAGGAATTTACAAGCCGGATAAGGGTCGCATCATCTTCGAAGGCAGAGACATAACGAGATTAAAACCTCACCAGGTCTGTCGCCTCGGATTGGCAAAGACATCCCAGATCATGGAGCCCTTCCGATCGCTGACGGTTTTCGAGAACGTGCTCATCGGAGCCTTGCACGGCGGTAGAATGAAAATGGCCGATGCTCTGGTTGAAACCGAGAAAGTTATAGAATTAGTCGGCCTTGTTCGAGACCGTGATAAAGCTTCTTCTTCGATTTCCGTTCCGGCCCGGAGAAGATTGGAATTAGCCCGAGCTTTAGCCACTCAGGCTAGACTGTTGCTCCTGGATGAAAACATGGCTGGTCTCAATCCGTATGAAATCGACGAGGCCCTGGAGCTATTGGGAAAGATTCGAGAATCAGGAATCTCTCTCATAGTAGTTGAACACATTATGCGTGCGATCATGGGCATATCGGACCGTATAATGGTTCTGAATTACGGGGTGAAAATAGCTGAGGGCTCTCCTCAGGAAGTGGTCAACGACGAACAAGTTATTCAGGCATATTTGGGAGAAAAGGTATCTCATTATCTTGGCGGCATAGGGTTACACGGGAACCATGATTGAATCCCTTCTGCAAGTCAATGCGATCGAGGTCTATTATCGGGATGTCAAGGTTCTGAGTAACGTGAGCGTCGAGGTCGGGAAAGGTGAGATAGTAACTGTGATAGGTCCCAACGGGGCAGGCAAGAGTACGCTACTCAGTACAATTGTTGGCTTCCAGCATCCGACCGAAGGATCTATCGACTTTAACGGTGTGTCTATCGACCGACTGCCTCCTGAAAAAATTGTGCAGGTCGGACTTACCATAGTACCGGAGGGGGCCAGAGTCTTTTCTGAGATGAGCGTCCTGGATAATTTGAAGATGGGATCCTACATAAAAACCGCTCGACCATATCGACAGGAAAGTCTCGACAAAGTCTTTACGTTCTTTCCCAGGCTTCAGGAGCGTATGCACCAGAAAGGAGGGACCTTGAGCGGGGGGGAGCGACAGATGCTCGCCATAGGCAGGGCCTTGATGTCCAGACCTTCTCTCTTGCTGCTCGATGAGCCGTCCCTTGGCCTGGCGCCCCTGTTGGTTACCAGGGTGTTCCAAGCAGTTCGTGAAATAGCTGCTACAGGAATCACCGTCCTTCTTGTAGAACAGAATGTTAATTTCTCTCTTGAAATTACTGATCGGGCCTATGTGCTGGAAAACGGGCACACCATAATGGAAGGAAGTGGCTCGGAACTGCTCAAAAACGACCACATCAGGAAAGCTTATCTGGCTATTTAGATTTGGGAAATAATATTACAAATGGCCAATGATTATAAACCATTGAGGGTTGCTTTTACACTTAACGGCACGCCGGTCGAGCTTGATATCAAGCCTTGGGAAACAGTCCTGGCAGTTCTCAGGGACCAGCTTCGGCTCATAGGCACCAAGGAAGGCTGTGGCATCGGCGAATGCGGGGCTTGCACAATTCTGGTAGATGGCCGGGCAGTAGATTCCTGCCTCATGTTGGCACCTCAATTGGACGGAAAGACTGTGGAGACTGTTGAGGGACTTTCTGCGGATGGTTCCCTGCATCCGATTCAAGAAGCCTTCCTAGCCGCTGGAGCAGTCCAGTGTGGATATTGCTCACCGGGAATGATCATGTCCGTCAAGGCACTCCTGGACAAGAATCCAAACCCAGCACCAGAACAAATTATTGAAGCCGTTTCAGGAAATCTCTGTCGGTGTACGGGCTACGTACAAGTACTGGAGGCAGTGGACGTGGCTGCCAAACTCTACAGAGAAAAATCAACACAGAACCAGTAGAATAATGAGATCGCGTTTTCAATACATCCGGCCACAGTCATTACGGGAAGCTCTGGACTTCCTTGGCGAGCGAGGCCCAGACACAACCGTCCTGGCTGGAGGGACCGACCTGATGATAGCAATCAGGCGTGGAGATATAACGAACAAGTACGTGCTGGATGTGTCTAGACTCGAAGAGTTGCGCAAAGTGGAAATCGTGGATGGCCGTTTGTTTACGGGGGCAGCCCTTACCTATACAGAAATCATGAATGACCCAACTGTACTTTCTTTCGCACCGGTTCTGGTTCAGGCCGCAAGCTGCGTGGGAAGTCTCCAGATCCGCAATGTGGGGACTTTAGGAGGAAATGTTGCGAATGCTTCCCCGGCAGGGGACGCTGTCACGGCCTTGACGGTGCATGACGCTAAAGTTGAGATCGTGGGCGCCACTGCGAGTCGAAGGGAACCGTTGGCTGATGTCATCATTGGTCCATACCGGACCACTCTCAAGCCGGGCGAACTAATCACCCGTTTTGAATTGCAGCCCCTGGGGCAAGGCTATCGGTTTACCTTTAAGAGAATTGCCAGGCGCAGATCTCTCTCTATAGCGAGAATAAACATAGCGGCTGTCGGGCAGGTGCATCCAAACGGTCTGGTTAAGGACCTCAGACTTTCGGTAGGCTCCGCAACTCCCCAACCTTCTAGAATGACTTCTGCAGAGGAGACTTTGTGCGGTATGGTTCCAAACTGGTCGCTGATTAAAGAGGCAGCCAAAAAGGTCTCCACTGAGATGATTCGCCGTAGCGGAGTCAGACCGTCCACCGAATATAAGAAACCGGCGGTGGAAGGACTTGTTATCAAGGCTTTGGCAGAACTTTTTATTGAATAGATCGATCATGAAAAACCAACATTTCGATAGTGTGGGACAAAACGTCCTAAGAATCGGCGCTGCGGAAAGAGTCTTGGGCACGGCCCGTTTCGCAGCGGACTTATTCATGGAGGGGATGGTAACTCTCTTAGCGTTGAGAAGTACAAAGCACCACGCTCGTATTGTTTCTCTGAACATATCGGACGCCGCTCAAGTACCTGGTTGTGTTGGAATCTTCACCCATAAGGACATCCCAGGCAAAAATCGTATAGGCATTATCAATAAAGACCAACAGCTCTTGGCCGAGGACAAAGTAAGATACCTCGGAGATCCCATAGCCCTGGTGGCCGCAGAAACCTGCGAAGCTGCCGAACAGGCATTAGATGCCATCCGTGTTGAATATGAGGAACTCTGCGCGGTTTTCGACCCGGAAGAGGCGCTGAGACCAGGAGCGCCGAGGATTCATGAAAACGGAAACCTGCTGGGAAGACGGGTAGTCAAGCGTGGCAGCCCGGAGGAGGCTCTCAGCCGCGCAGACGTCATTATTGAGCGCGTTTATAAGACAAGTTTCGTAGAGCACACCTATCTTGAACCGGATTCCGGGTTGGCATACGTCGATGATAATGGATGCCTGGTTATTCATGCTTCTACACAGAACCCTCACTATGACCAGAAAGAGGTTGCCGATCTATTGGGTCTGGAAGAACCCAGGGTTAGGATAATCCAGGCAGCCACGGGTGGAGGTTTCGGTTCAAAGCTCGATCTGAACGTTCAGGGGTTTGTAGGACTGGCCGCATACCTCCTCAAAAGGCCGGTCAAGATGGTTTACACCAGAGAAGAGGCCTTTCTATGCACCCCCAAACGCCATCCCCTCAAAATAACGTATAGGTCCGGAGCAAATCGTGATGGAAGACTTATGGCTGCAGACGTAAAGATAATAGGAGATACAGGGGCTTATGCCTCTTATGGCATGGCCGTGGTGAGCCGCTCGGCAGTCCATGCCACAGGGCCCTATGAGATTCCAAATGTCCATTTGGAATCGAT
>CAINUH010000462.1 GCA_903853735.1 uncultured Desulfomonile sp.
CAATTCCGCGCCAGGGTACGCTTCGCAAGTTCGACTTCATCGAACATACCCTTGTAGATAGACCGAAGTTTTTCTTTTTTTATCTCTTTGGCTGCCGCTGCTTTGAGCTTTGGATCACGTAGCACCTCAAATACTTTGTTGACATTTGCCTGAACCGTGTCAAGCGGTACGCCGGCATATACTGAAATCGACAACAAAAGAATGGCCACAATGCTTAATCCAACAATCTGTTTTTTCATGAATTACCCCTCCGAATCTTGTTACGACGCTATTGCTTCTTCACATCTCCAAAGGCATACTTGGCAATAAGGTCTGCGATGTTCACAGCGGGTTGCGTCTCGGCAATGGTTTCACCAGGTTTAAGGAGTGCGCCTGCGCCCCCGGGATCGATGCTGAGATACATGTCACCAATCAGCCCTTCCGTTTTGATGGAGGCAATGGCATCAGCATAGATGTTTATGCCCTTTTTGATCCTCATTTCCACGACCGCATTCTGGTTTTTCTGGTCCATGGTAAGTTGTTCCACCCGTCCGACCTCAATGCCTGAAATATAAACAAGGCCGCCGACTCTCAAACCGGTCACCGTGGTGAATCGGCCAAAGAGTGAGTAGGAATTGTCGCCAAGAAAGGACATATGACCAAGTTTCACCGTCATATACGCAATACAGAGCAGGCCGATGACGAGAAAAATACCAACCGTTGTTTCCATACTATACTTTTTCATTTGCTTACTCCTCGACAGCGCACCGCAGCCTGCCAATTTCTTTTTGTTGAGATTTTGCAGAATCGATCACGGATTCTAATTCCGCGATGGGTTGGCCCTGGGCAAGACCGGCACGAATGATTAAGTCAATACATTCTCCTGAATCCACCCGCTGGTGGGCTCCAGCCCAAATATCGTGAATCCCTTGATCTTGAAAATCCTTGATAAAATCCTTCAGAATATCCTCAGCCTCGGTTAGATTCGAATAGGGGAGTATGGTAACAAACTCATTGATGCTGCGTCGCGTGGAAAAGCCCCCGATGGCGCCAAAGTGCTTATTGATATATACTCCCATGGCATATATCGTCTCTTGTGCCGCCTCGTAGCCCAAGCCTGCAACAACGGCATCGAGGGTGTCCAGCGTAAAAACTACGATAGAGTAAGTTTCCTCGCGGGTACTGTGTTTCAGTTGAGCATGATACATGACATTGAACTGCCGCTTGGAGTGCAGGCCCGTTAATTCTTTTCGCAATCCTTCCAGGCTGCGGATAACTTCATCTTTGAAAGGATGAGTGAAATTTTCCAGTTCCTCCGGAGTGCCTTGAAAAACAATCCTTCGATCATAGAGGGCAAGAATGCGGTTGGATATAAAGTACACATCCGGAATCTCGTGGCTGACCAGGACAGCCGTGAAACCGAACTTTCTCTGGTACTGGGCGATCATGCTCAGAATTGCATTTTTTCGGACAGGATCCTGTCCGGATGTGGGTTCATCAAAGAGGACAATTTGAGGATCGGTTACCAGAGCCCGTGCGAGGGCTACCCGCTTTTGCATGCCCCCGGAAAGTTCAGACGGGAACTTCTTGGCTGCGTCAGTGAGTTCCATTTGTTCCATCCTGGCCGCCACCATCCGGTCAATTTCAGTCTTTTTCAGGTTTGTCGTTTCCCGGAGGGGCAGAGCGATATTTTCACGGACAGTCATGGAATCAAACAGGGCGTTGTCTTGAAACATGTAACTCATCTTAGCAAGGGAGTCGGCCATCTCACTCTTTCTTATATCGACAATAGGTTTTCCCCGGAAAAGAATGGTCCCCTCGTCGGGTTTAAGCAGCCCAATGATATGTTTAAGGAGGACACTTTTGCCGCCACCGCTGAG
>CAINUH010000463.1 GCA_903853735.1 uncultured Desulfomonile sp.
AGGCCGAGCTGTGTAACAGCATCCTTCACCGGTTCGTAAATGCCAAGGTTGATCATGGCATTGCCGAGATGGGGCCCGAGAAGGAATTCTGCAGAAAGGTAAGAGACGATCTTCGGTTGATGAAGTTGGGTCGTTAATGTTTTCACCCAGCGATTGAGCAATCGGTCCCCCACGGTACGGGCAACCGCCGTATACCAATCATTCACCGTTGCGTGACTAGGGAAGCGGCCCCGTACATACTGCAGGTTCTCGACAATTGCGCGGGCGATAAGGTTCGGGTCGGAGCTTGTGCGGATGTCCTCACAGTTGCCATTCAGGGCCACTGGATCAACAGATGGTTTTTCTTTCCCCATGGATTCTCCTTTGAACCGACAATATGCCGGTTGTTCCTTCAATAGATTCTAACACTCAGTTTACGCCACGGCAAGCGACAGCACCTTGATTTGAGTCAAGAAACAAAGAAATCAACAGATAAGGGGATGCCCGGAATCATAAACACTGACCTTGCGCGGGGCAAGCGCTTCGGGCTATACTTCTTCTTGATACTTCGGCGGCCCGAGTGCGGAAGTGCTGTGCCAAACCGGATAATCTATTGCTCTCCCTGCTAAATGCTTTGATACGATATAGCGAATCTGGTATATTCCCTTTATATGAGCGATCATTGTCATAGCATTCCCAAAGCTGCCCTTCGTCCGGAACTGTGTGGACTCTGGGAAGGACCGGCGTGGGGCGAAACCCCGTTTCTTGATATCGGGTGTTTCAGGCCTGAAGGCAGCTCCCACCGGCCACTTGTACGGTGCAAGCTGCTCTACGACGACAGTCACCTCTACGGACTCTTCCTTGCCCAAGACCGATATGTACGGTCTGTCCATACAGGCTTTCAGGTGCCGGTCTACGAGGATAGTTGTGTCGAGCTCTTTGTACAGCCGAGACCCGACAAAGGCTACTTTAATTTCGAGTTTAACTGCGGCGGGGCCTTACTCGCTTCTTATGTGACGGACCCGACGAGGATCGACGGGCGAGTAGCGGAGGCTACGCAACTTTCCCCGGAGGATGGTCGACAGGTGATGGTCTATCACAGTCTTCCTTCCATTATTGAGCCTGAGATGGAGGATGAAGTGACATGGTCACTGGAGTTCAGCATTCCCTTCGGCCTCCTGCAGGAGTATGTGGGGAGTCTCGGAAAGGTGGAGGGTAGAGAGTGGCGGGGCAATCTGTACAAGTGCGGCAACAAGACCTCCCATCCGCACTGGGCCTCCTGGGCCCCTTTGACCGACCGGAACTTCCACACCCCATGGGATTTCGGTGAACTGCGGTTCCTGGCATCTGATTTAGCTGTCCGGTGATAGCAGACGGTAAATGTGGTATAATAATGCTCCGGTTAATGACATGGCCGGGGAGGTGAGTGAAGATGCCGGGTAAAGAATACGAGTGCAAGGACTGTGGCCGAGCGTTTCGCGTATACGAAGATGAGAAGAAGGAGCCACAATGTCCCAGTTGCGAAAGCGTGAAGACGGCTCCGAAGAAGGCGCAGCCTCTGCCGTCATGGGTATCATTCAAAACAACATCAGGCTCAGGCTGAAAGTAGAATAAAGAATGGCGGCGCCATTCATGCA
>CAINUH010000464.1 GCA_903853735.1 uncultured Desulfomonile sp.
AATACTTCTATGTATCAGTTATTTTGTCGTTACACACTTAAGAAAAAGCTCGTGCCACAATTTCGTGATGCCATTATTGGGACAATTTGCGCTCTGGCTTTTGTCGCTGCGATAATTCCAATTGGTTATTCGCCGAGTTTCGCGGACGGAGTCCATTCTGAGCCGCCACAATCTAGGATTGTTGTTTTCAAGGAGCGACAAATCCTGGAGTTCCACAGGAACGGGAGTCTTTTGAAAGCATACAGGGTATGCCTCGGAACAAGCCCCAGGGGACCCAAGAGAATGATCGGAGACAGCAAGACGCCTGAGGGTGATTACTTCGTCTGCTACAAGAGTGTCGCAAGTCGGTTTCACCGTTTTCTGGGGATAAGTTATCCGGGGGCTCAGGATGCTCAAGACGCCTTTGAACATGGATTGATATCTCTGGATGACCGTGATTCAATTATCGCCAGTATTCGGAATGAGAAGATTCCTCCCTGGGAAACAAAAATGGGAGGATGGGTGGGAATTCATGGCTATCCGTCGGAGGAATATCAAAACAAGTGGGCCCTTCTACTGTTCCCAAAGCCTCACAACTGGACGGATGGCTGTATTGCCATGTGGAATTTTGAAATAGAGGAATTGTTTCCCAAAGTTTCTCTGGGGACGCCGGTATCAATCTTGCCGTGAAGCCTATAGCAGTTCTCAAAAGTTTTTACCGATTGGCGGCAGGTTTTGAGCATCCGTCCCTTGGGAGCGCAGGCTTCCAGCTTAACCGAAAAGACTTTTGAGACGCATTACAAGCACCAGAGCGCTGCACTACAGAGCTAATCCTGAATAACCGACGAAGCCAGAGACCATCTTAACCGCAAGGAATTACTGACGACGGACACGGAACTGAGTGCCATCGCCGCTGCTGCAAAAACTGGATTCAACAAAATACCGAAAAAGGGGTACAGCACCCCGGCAGCTATCGGAATGCCGAGTGTATTATAGAAAAAAGCCCAGAAAAGGTTCTGTTTGATTACCTTCATGGTCTGGAACGACAGCTTTATGGCCTCTGGTACCAGTCTCAAATCATTTTTCATCACTGTTATGTCCGAAGCTTCAATTGCCACATCGGTTCCCGCTCCGATTGCTATACCTATGTCCGCCGCCGAAAGGGCAGGCGCATCATTGATGCCGTCCCCCACCATGGCTACGATGTGGCCGTCACTTTGCAATCGTCTTACCGCATCAGCTTTGTCGCCCGGCAGAACCTGAGCCAATACGTTTTCTATTCCGAGTGTTTCACCAACTGCTCTGGCTGTTTTTTCATTGTCCCCGGTGATCATTACCACTCGCAAGCCCATCTTCTTAAGGCTTTGAATTGCCGGTAGAGCCGAATCCCTTGGGATGTCCGACAACCCTATCAGGCCTATCACTTCTCCTTGTGCGGCGACAAAAACCGTGGTCCAGCCTGACTCAGAAAGTCTCCTTGACTCGGGCTCCATACCATTTAGTCGTATTCCCTTCTCTTCCATCAAACGCAAATTTCCTAACACTACCTCTTGTCCTTGAATGACACCCCTTATTCCGAGTCCGGAAAGGGCCTCAAAATTATCAACCGGCAGAGTCTCCGCACCCTCAAGGAGAGCCTTATCGATTATTGCCCTCGCCAGTGGATGCTCTGAAACCGCTTCAAGGGACACGGCCGTTGAGAGAATGCTGACAGGACTCTTATGCCCGACAGGGATTACGGCTGTTACCTCAGGTTCTCCTTTTGTCAGGGTACCGGTTTTGTCGAACACCACTGTGTCGATCTTATATATTTTTTCGAGGCTCTCGCCTCCTTTGATCAGAATACCTCTTTCGGCACCCATCCCGGTCCCAACCATCACGGCGGTTGGAGTCGCGAGTCCCATGGCACACGGACAAGCGATGATCAGGACAGAAACAAAGTTCAGTAGTGCGCGGCTGAAAACGTGGTCTGGAACAAGAAAATACCAAATTCCGAAGGTTACCACCGCAATCGAGAAAACCACAGGAACAAATATTGATGCAACTTTGTCCGCCAGGCGCTGTATAGGAGCCTTAGACCCCTGAGCCTCCTCGACGAGACGGATTATCTGAGCCAGCGCAGTCTCGGAACCTACTTTTGCGGCTCTGAAAGTAAATGAGCCGGTCTTGTTCATGGTGGCACCGAAGACTTGGCTTCCCACCTCCTTGGTGACAGGCATGCTCTCACCTGTGAGCATAGACTCGTCCACCGCGGATATGCCGGACAAGACCACTCCATCGGTGGGGATTTTCTCTCCCGGCCTGACTACGATTACGTCCCCTTTAGCCACGAACTCTATGGGGATATCAGACTCCGCCCCTCCCCTCACAACGCGTGCCGTTCTGGGTTTGAGTCCCAACAGTTTTTTTATTGCTTCAGACGTTTTGCCCTTGGCCCTGGCCTCTAAGAATCGACCCAAAAGAACGAGCGTGATAATCATGGAAGCGGCATCAAAGTAAACATGGACTCCTCCGTGATCCACAGCAAAAAATTGAGGAAGAAATGCAACAAGGCTTGAATAAAGATACGCGGATAATGCCCCGACCGCCACGAGAGTGTTCATGTCTGTGGTCCTCTGACGGGCCGCCTTCCAAGCGCCGACCAGAAAACGACTGCCAACCCAGAACACCACTGGGGTGGTAAGTGCGAAGAGTGACCAGAGCACATACTTCTCCGGGATGGCCCCGACGAATGGAAAAAACTCAGGCATGGAACCAATATGAGTAATGATGCTAAGGATAAAGCCTACCACCAGCTTCAATTTCAGATCACGGACTTCACGAAGTCGGGCAGCTTCAAGCGGATCGTCTATCGTTTCGTCAACACTCCCCAGGAACTCGTAGCCCGCGTCTTTCAACGCTTTCTCGAGTTCGGATACTCCTGCGGAACCCCTCTCATGAACAATAGTTGCGCTTGATGTTGCCAGGTTTACCGAGACATTCTTGACCCCTTGAACCGACTCAAGGGCGCTCTCAACTCGACGTACGCACGCAGCGCAGCTTATGCCTCCTACGCCGATAGTCATTTTTGAGCGTTCATCACGGTATGCCGGTTGAGGCTCCACTACTTCGTAGCCCAAATTCTTAATTCCGGCTTTTATTTCGCCGGGCGCCACAACGTCCGGGTTGTAGTCTACCAAGGCCTTTTCCGTCGCTAAATTGACCGAGGCGCTGTTCACACCATTTAGCGCCATAAGACCCTGCTCTACACGCCGCACGCATGCTGCACACGACATCCCGAGGATCTGAAAGCTCTCCCTAGCCAACTTCGTACCCAGCTTTCTCGATACGTTGCTTAATATCGTTCACGTCCATGGCTTCTGCGTGCTCAAAGGTGGCACAGGCATTTTCCAGATCCACGTTTACGTCGGCGACACCCTCGATTCCATTCAGAACCTTCGTAACAGCCGTCACACAGTGGTTGCACGACATTCCCTTTATGTTTACTGTGGTAACCATTGTCTGAATCCTTTCCTCAAATCACGATCAAGCCTCGAGTGGGCCATTTGCTATCAAACCACACGCAAATTGTTATTCGTCAGGACTGACAAGCTTGTGCTTCCAACACGCAAGGAGGCCGTCTTTCCCGAACATAATCTGAACAAGCTCCCATCCGTGTCGTCCCCGTTCGTTCAAGATGTCCACAAGTATTTGAGGCTCGTGGTTAGGTATTCCCTTGATACCGCAATCGCCCTTTTCCGAGCAGAAGTAGACAACCCGATTGAACGTTTCGGCAGAGTGGCTCGTGATGTCATATTCAAATCTTTCCATTCGGCTTTCTCTCCTCTCTATGTAGTACCCTGACAGTCTTAAGCGTGCTCATTGGACAAATTAATGCAACATGCCGAACAATTCAATAGTACGAGGTGGTCCGTATTGCGCTGACCCGTTTTCCACTTTAGTATTGACTTTGACCCGTCACAGTGGCATCACTGCAACGCGGACCCCAAAAAAAACTAAGGATAAATTCTATGAAAAAGATAGCCGGCATAGTACTGGCAGTTTTCGGCATGTTGTCACTCATATTCACCGGATGTACTGAAACAAAAAAAAGCACTGAAGCCCCCAAGCCTGACGCGTCTCAAATCACCGAAAAGCAGAGCCAGAGCGACGTCAAAAAAGATGTATCAGAAAAGGACCACGAAATGATGAATAAGTTGCAAGATCTCGTCAAGTAGCAGCAGTTGTTTGTGCAACTATGGCGATTGCTTTTGATGGAAAAACTATTGTCCTGGAGAGACTTCGGTGAATCAAACAACTGATAAACCAAGGGCTTTCCGGCCATTTTGTAAAGTCTTGTTACTCGTTACATTTTTCGTTCTCGTGACGGGCATTGATTCCGCTAGTTCCTCAAACACTATCCAGGTGAGCCAAGGAACGGCGTTCACCATTATTCTGAAATCCAACCCCTCTACCGGCTATCAGTGGTCAGCCGAATTTGATCATGGTATTCTCCGCTTAAAGGAAAAAACTTTCAGACGTCCTTCCGGTTCTCTCCTGGGAGCACCAGGAGAACAAATCTTCATTTTTATCGCAAGAAAAGTCGGCATCACAAATATCGAAATGACTTATTGC
>CAINUH010000465.1 GCA_903853735.1 uncultured Desulfomonile sp.
CCTTTACCTACAGGCACGCTCAGATTCCGGAAAACCTTTATCTTCAATGTACGTAAGTAGCCAATGGGCAAACATCAAGAACCATGCTGACCCATTTGAAGGGTTTAGAAAAACCCTACTTCGCGATGCTGGTCTCTTCCTTATAGAGTCCTACGTCCGTCACCTCCGAGACCAAGGTCTTTCAGGGAATATCGTCGGTGACTGCTTGAATGCAATACGCACACCCCTTTCATGGGCAATGAAACGAAATATGGTTGCTACACCATTCTCCTTCTCCAGCATAGTTCGACCGAAAGAGGCTTACCGGAAACGAGGTATTCTATCGACAGAAGAGGTTAAGGCGCTCATCGAACAAGAGGTTGCTGACACCGCCAAACCCCGGCCAAGGCTCAAGAAAGGAGAAAAACATCTTACCCCCGGAGCGATTGATCTACGGATAAAGGTTGGCGCACTTCTCTCCCATCTCACGGCTATGCGTACAGGCGAAATCCGTGGATTACGCTGGGCGTCTATCGACTGGGATAGAAAAACTATCATGATTGAACTAAATTTTGTTGAAGGGGACGGTGAAAAAGCTCCCAAACGTGATTCCTCTGGGCTAACGGTTCTTGCCGATGGATTGGTTGAGCCCCTAAAAGTATGATGAGCCGCAGAAACTGGACAGGAATAGCTGGGGAATAAAGTGGACCGTTCCTTCTTGCGGGAAAAGAACAAGGAGGCTTAGAGTTGGGTATGAGAAAGCGGTACGACAAAGAGTTCAAGGCCAAAGTAGCCTTGGAAGCCCTGAAGGGCGAGAAGACGTTACAGGAACTGGCCGTGACCTACGCGGTCCATCCAAATATGGTTGCACTCTGGAAGAAACAGATTCTGGAGCATGCAACGGTGCTCTTTGAAAAAGAAGGGAAGGATAAGGACGCCGAAGACGCCGAGCGCAAGCAGGATGAACTCTTCAAGCAGATAGGCCAACTCCAGGTTGAAAACGAATTTCTAAAAAAAAAGTACAAACAACTGTACGGGACCGATCCGAAATGGTAGAAGCCAAGCATCAGGAGCTCTCGATCGGGCAACAGTGCGAGATTCTCGGCATAAGCAGATCGTCGTATTACTACCAGCCGAAGGAAATGCTCGAAGATCCCGATTTTGCGATCCTGGTGGTGATTCTTGAGGTTCTGAAGGAGAAACCGTTCTACGGATACAGGAAAATAGCGCGAGAGATCGCCTATATGGGCGTTACCAGAAAGCAAGTCAGGAGGATCATGAGGAAAGCAGGCTTACGGGCTATCTATCCCGGGCTGCAGCTTTCCAAGCCGGCGAAAGGCTCCAAGAAGTACCCGTACCTTCTTCGAGGCAAGACGATATGGCTACCAAACCAAGTCTGGGCTTCCGACATAACGTATATCAAGCTTTCTGGTGGTCATGTCTATCTGGTGACGATCATTGATCTGTATTCCCGTAAGATCCTTTCTTGGAGGGTATCGAACACGATGGATGCCCAGTTCTGCGTCTCGGCGCTGGAAGAAGCAATAGCCCATTATGGCGTACCGGGAATCTTCAACACGGATCAAGGGAGCCAGTTTACTTCGGATGCGTTTGTCTCAGTGTTGGAAGAACACGGAATACAAATAAGCATGGATGGCGTCAACAGGGCACTGGACAACATCTTTGTGGAACGGTTCTGGAGATCTTTAAAGTACGAAGATATTTACCTCAAGGATTACCAAACTATGACGGAACTCAAGGCCGGGCTTGCCCGCTATATCAGGTTTTACAACAGTGAGAGGTTCCACCAAGCTTTGGAGTACGAGACACCAGATACGATCTATGAGAGCAGGTTCTCTGTAAGGGAACTCAAGAAGGCTGCATGAGATGGAGCGGAGTCCACCTTAGTTCTGTGAATTTTCTGTCTTGACGATTGGGCTCATTATAGAGTATGGAGATCTAGAGATTGAAGTGTTATTGAATGAAAGAGATGATACTGATTGGATATATCGAAGAAACGAAAAAGTCAAACACGATGAGAAGAAAGTAATTCTATTCACAGAAAAGAGAATTCCCTATTTGTGCCCAGAAATAGTATCACTTTATAAGACTAAAGATATTCGAGATAAAGATGTACGAGATATAGAGAATGCCTGCTTGAAGATGAATGAAGAACAAAAGAAGTGGTTGATTGATAGTATTGAAGATAAAGAAACAAAGGAAAGAATCTGTTCTACCTGAGGCATAGTTAACAAAACTCTAAGGACATAGTTTACACTTTTTTATCTCTTATTCCGTCCTTTAATATCTTGAATCCGGAGGATATGTTCGTCAAGATAGCCAAGGAGCTTGCAACGGAAATATACTCTCCAGATTCCATTGGCCAATTCATCAAGTCCAATATCCTTTCCGATCAGGGCTGTTGAGACCATTATCCAATTATCAGAGCCCCATCTGATGGCTCCGTTCCTAAAAATACGACGTACTAAGAAGCCATTCGAATAA
>CAINUH010000466.1 GCA_903853735.1 uncultured Desulfomonile sp.
CTGAGGTGTGGCAGATAAATCACTTTCCAGCTAAAGTTTTCGGCTCCAAGTCGTAGGTAATTATTCGCTAGCAGCCCCGTCACTGATCCCTGCGAGCTTCATGGCCATCTTCTTTTTCATATCTATTTTGCCCAATCGGGCGTACATGACCTTCTGGGTTTGAGGGGAACCTGCGCCGTGCATAGACTCTACGAGAGCTGTGCCGCCGGTCATATTTTCGATGAGCCTAAGTATACGGAGTCGGTTCTCGGTGGACACACCTTCCACGCCTGCCAAATATTTCTGTACATACTTGCCGACCTGTTCGCTCTTGAGATCGTTCTCAAACGGCATGGTGGCGAGGATTCCACCTCCCACGTCATGGGCCAATCGCCCAATTTCGTATACGTGACGGGTAACATTTTGTTTAGTGCAGTTTGCCAAGAGAGGGTCAGGGTAATAGGCCCCACTTGGAGTTTTTTGACCCATGGCCGAGCAAGAGATCGAACCAGCGTATATTGTCTCGGTAAGATGAATCATTTCGGCCAGCTTGTCCTTCACGTGAGAGGCTCCGGCTGATCCTTGCATCTCTGCAGCCAGAGCCGTGGCCCCGATGATAACGTCTGACACGCCACCCTTGCATCCGCCGTAGTTTTGCCTGTGAAGCGTGGCAAAGCGCTCCACCAAGACTCCCGTGAACTCGTACTCTCCACACATGAACACCCGTTCCCAGGGAACAAATACATCGTCGAAAACGATGAGCGTCTCGCCGCCAACCAAGCCGTAATCTGGGTTGCCGGCATCCAGTCGGCCTCCAAACTTTCGTTCGTCATTGGTTTGCCTGCCAAAAATCTGGATTAAACCTTTGCTATTGAGGGGCACAGCGCAGCATACGGCGTAGTCCTTATCCGCTTCGCGCATTGCCTGGGTCGGCATAATAAGGATTTCATGGCTGTTGGCCGCTCCTGTCTGGTGCGCCTTGTTCCCCCGGATAATGATCCCGTCATCTGTTCTCTCCACGACATGGGTGAACAGGTCTGGGTCGGACTGTTGGCTGGGCGGCTTGGAACGGTCGCCCTTGGTGTCCGTCATCCCTCCCACCACCATTTTGTTAGTGGCTTGAATCATCTTGAGATATTCGACGAAGCGAGGGTGATAGCCGGTTCCATATTTCTCATCAATGTCATACGTCGTCATGTACGTTGAATTGAGAGCGTCCCATCCAACACAGCGCTGGAAACAACTTCCTGTCTCGTGAGCTACTGCCCGCAACAGCTTGACCTTCTTGATCAGGTCATCCACTGTTTGGTGAATATGAGTGAACCTGTTGATGCGATCGCCCGTGAGGTGACTGGTAGCAGTGGCAAGATCCTCAAATTCCTGTGCAAGAGCCATCTCATAGGTCTTGGACGCAGCATTGATGTGGGGGATGAAAGCTGGATGTGTTGTTATGTCCTCCACCACCTGTCCGTTGTAGTACACTACATGACCCTGCTCTTTTAGACTCCTCAGATAATCGTCTTTTGTCTTAATCTGCATCGGTCTGTCCTTTTCCCAGAATTTGAGCCACCACGCGCTCTGGAGATAGCCCATTGTTTTTTATTGACACCAGCCTGGAGACGTGCCGAAAGCCGTCTTCAGGACAAGCCTTGTGGCATCCGCAAACCATGAGAACAGCGTCGTAGTCCTGTTGTCCCACTTGCAGCCATTCAATCGAATCACCAGCAACGGTTTTGACTCTTTGAAAAACCTCCACCCGATCAAACGCCGGGTCGCAACCGCCACAGAACTTGATCACTACTTTCATGCGGGTTAATTATGGTCCAAAATAAGGACTCGATCCGTCAAGTCGGGTTTCCCCTCTTTC
>CAINUH010000467.1 GCA_903853735.1 uncultured Desulfomonile sp.
GGAAAAATCACTGCCGCTTCTGCGTCAATGTGTGTTCCACTCCTTTACGGGCAACTTTATGGAGAGTGGGGTAAAGGATTCACCTCGCTAAACCTGGTGGTCTTGACGGCCTGCATTGCTGCCGGCTTGATTATCTTTGCCGCTGTGGCATACCTGCTGCGCTGTAGGGAACTCCTTGCCCTCTGGTCGAATGTTAGAGGCGTATGGAAATGAAGCTTCTTGCCGCGCGATAATAGGCTCCACAATGTTTTCAGACAAAGGGATTCTCAACCATTTCCTTACGAATAGTGGATGTAGGAGTAGGGCCGTAATGGTGCCCAGGCAATACTATGGTGTCCGGCGGCAACTTGAACAACCTGTTACGGATCGAGGACTGCAGCACCTCATACGAACTTCCGGGAAAATCCGTGCGTCCTACCCCCTGCACGAATAGGGTATCCCCTGTAAGGACATAGCCGGGGAAATAGAGACAGACGCCCCCTGGTGAATGACCCGGGGTGTGAATCACTTCCACTGACTGGCTTCCGAAAGTCAAGCGGTCTCCATCCCTAAGAAGCATCCGTGGAGGCGGAGATGGTTCTGCTCCAAACATGGCCAACATGTCCATATTTGGATTGGCAAGCGCTGCCGCCTCAGCCTCGTGAATGGCGATTGGAGCACCGGTAGCCGCCTGCATGGCCCTGTTTCCCGCGGTATGGTCCACATGGCTGTGAGTATTGACGATCAGCTTTATTATATTTACACCACGATCGTTAGCGCGTTTGAGAATCCCGTTGGCCGGACCGCCAGGATCCACAACAATTCCTTCTCCAGTCTCAGCGTCACCAAGTATGTAGCAAAATATTTCAAATCCTCCGACCTGTATCTGCTCGATAATCATGCTTTCCTCCTGATCGAATTACAACATTCTCCAACCGATACCTTATCCATCACTCCGACAACAATCGTTTCAACTTCATTAGTTTTCAGCCTCTGACGGCCGGAGGCACGTACGCACAATATGGTTCCACTGCTGCGTAACGACCGGTGGCCTCGTATGCTCTCGCTCTGCAACCGCCGCAAAAACGCAGATAATCGCACTTGCCGCACTTTCCTTCAAGGAGGCTGAAATCACGCAGGTCTTTGAAAAGTTTGGCATTCTCCCAAATGTCCCCAAACTGGTGGTTTCGGATACTCCCTGCCTGCACGTCGAAATAGCCGCACGGCTGTAATTCTCCTCTGTGAGAAACAAAAACGAAAGACAGCCCGGCAAGGCATCCTCGGGTCCTTGCGTTGATACCGAACATCTTCTCTGACACTTCGAGGCCCTCAGATTTGGCCTGCTGTCGCATTATTCTGTAGTACTGCGGAGCGCACGTGGCCTTTGTCTCCATCTTCGACGCTCGACTGAGATGATAGAATTCCGTCAGCGTCTCCTCATACTCTTCCGGTCGCATCTCCTCCCCGGACATCTCTTTGGCCCGACCTGTGGGAACAAGGAGAAACACGTGAAAGGCATGGGCTCCTATTATTTCTGCGAGTCGCATGATTTCGGAAAGACTTTTCCGATTTCGTCGAGTCAATGTGGTGTTTATCTGGACTGACACCCCTACCCTTCGCAGATTGTCAATTCCTTTCAGAGATGCCTCAAAAGCTCCAGTGACTCTCCGAAAAACATTGTGATCCGCGGCAGTAGGTCCATCCAGACTGATACTTACCCGAGGAATCCCAACCGCAGCAATTTCTTTTGCGACAGCATCACTCACCAGCACACCGTTGGTTGCCAGCACGGCCCTCAGGTCTCTCTGAATGGCATACCGTGCCAAATCGAAGAAATCCTTCCGCAACAGGGGCTCCCCCCCCGTCATAATCAGAATTGGCTTTGCGACCTTGCTGATACCATCGATGAGCCGACACCCCTCATCAAAGCTCAGTTCGTCGGGTTCAGGTTGAAGACCGGCACCAGCCCGGCAATGCACGCACGCCAAGTTGCATTGCCTCGTCATTTCCCAGGCTACTAATCTCAGATCGAAACGGCTCACTTTTTCTCTTTGGGCCCTGCGCCCTGAAGAATACGCACGGCTTCAAGGGCGTGGTAGGAAATTATCAGATCTGCCCCGGCCCTCTTGATGGATGTGAGAGCCTCCATCATGCAGCGGTCCCCATCTATCCAGCCGTTCTGGGCAGCAGCCTTGATCATGGCGAACTCACCGCTGACGTTATAGGCCACGAGCGGGAGGTCAAAAGAGTTACGGACCCGCCAGATAACATCCAGATAGGGCAGCGCCGGCTTCACCATTATCAAGTCCGCACCTTCTTCAACGTCCATAGCCACTTCCCGAATTGCCTCATCTGAGTTGGCAGGGTCCATCTGGTATGAGCGCCTATCACCAAACTTGGGAGCCGACTCGGCCGCATCCCGAAACGGGCCGTAGAAACCCGAGGCATATTTTGCCGAATAGGACATAATGGGAAGATGCTCGTAGCCGGATTCGTCAAGAGCTTCCCTGATCGCGGCCACCCTCCCGTCCATCATGTCGCTGGGGGCTACCATATCAGCCCCTGAACGGGCGTGAGACACAGCCATTTTCGCCAACAGATCCAGAGTAGGATCATTGTCGACCTCGCCGCTTCTTATAACCCCACAGTGTCCGTGATCGGTATATTCGCACAGGCATACATCCGTTATCACCACAACGTCTGCATAAGCATCTTTTATCATTCGCACCGCCTGCTGAACGATACCTTTATCTGAGTACCCTTCTGATCCAATGGCGTCTTTCTTTGCGGGAATCCCGAAAAGCAGGATTGCAGGGATACCTCTGTCAACCGCCTCCTTCATCTCCCGCACGAGCATATCCGGCGAGAGTTGAAAATGACCCGGCATAGATGCCACAGGTTCCTTTAACCCTTTTCCATGTCGCACGAAAAATGGAAGAATGAAATCCTCAGTTCTCAGGTGTGCCTCACGGACCATACTTCTCAGGGTTTCGGTACGCCTGAGTCTCCTGCCTCGATATTCTGGAAAATGCATGTCGTCTCCGATGATTGTATGGACATAACCCTAATGTTTTCATATAATCCTAGTGCATCTTGATGTCAACGTTGCCGCCTTGAGCGTCAATGAATTCAAGAAGTTCGGAATGAACTCAGACTGAGCTTGCTAAGCCGGTCGTGTCCTGTCGTCCAATGGGAATTCTCTGTATGATTACCTTAAAAAAGAAATCAGACCGGCGTATCAGGCAAGGGCATCTGTGGGTCTTTTCCAACGAAATTGGATCTCCTCCCGTATCTGAACTGGAACCTGGGTCTCTCCATGAACTTTTTGATTATTCCGGTGAATTTCTGGCCATCGTCTACGCCAATCCGGGGTCTCTCATCACCGCTCGAATCCTGTCCAGAAAAAAGTGCCCAATCGACGCAGCTTTCTTTAAAGACAGAATTGAGGCGGCCCTGGCGGTCAGGGCACGATTGTTTCCGCAAAACTATACATACAGATTAGTATTCGGCGAAGCTGACAGGTTGCCCGGTTTGATCGTGGACCGGTACAGTAATTGTCTGGCCGTACAAAGTCTGACAGCCGGAATGGATCATTTCCTGGACTACGTTTTGGAAGCATTGGTAGACACGATCTCTCCTCGAGGAATCTATTTGCGCAACGATTCGCCTTACCGTCTGCACGAGGGATTGGCGACTGAAAAGAAACTCGCCTACGGGGAAGTTCCCGATTATGTGAGTATCAATTCGTGGGGGTTGGAATTCCTGGTGGATATACGTGAAGGACAAAAGACAGGGTTTTTCCTGGACCAGGAATGGAACAGGCCGCTGATGCGGCAATATGTTTTTCCAGGGGCTCGCGTGCTTGATTTATTCTGTTATACCGGAGCCTGGGGAATTCATGCGTTGGCCGGTGGCGCCTCTTCTGTGACTGCCGTCGATGCGTCGCAAGGAGCGATCAACCTGGCGTCATCCAATGCTGATCTGAACGGTTTCTCCGACAGGTTCGTCCCCGTGCGTGAACCGGTACTGAATTTTCTAAAAAGAGATAAAAGCTCCTGGGACGTTGTGGTGGTCGATCCCCCGGCCTTTATCAAGAGCCGCAGCCGCATTAGGGATGGATTGAAAGGCTACATAGATGTGAACCGTCGGGCATTGACGAAAATCAAGGCAGGTGGGGTATTGATAACGTGCTCCTGTTCGCATCACCTGGATGTCCAGACGTTTGAGCAGGCGATTTTCAGCGCTTCTCGCCAAAGCGGCCGTGAATTGAAACTGCTCGACAGTAAAGGTCAAGGCCCAGACCATCCGGTTCTTCTCTCCATGCCGGAAACACGCTACCTTAAAGTGATGGTGGCACAAGTCATGTAGTTGACGGATAATAAACCAGCGAATCTACTTTCCCTTATGTTTTTCAGGTATTACTCAAACGCCTTGCCAAAACTTGACAATTGTCCTATCGCATTATAGATTGATAACCTTCGTTATGGGCCGTTAGCTCAATTGGTAGAGCAACTGACTCTTAATCAGTAGGTTTGGGGTTCGAGCCCCCGACGGCCCACCAAAA
>CAINUH010000468.1 GCA_903853735.1 uncultured Desulfomonile sp.
CCATGCCCTTAGTTTTTTCCATCTCTCTTCACCGGATTTGCTCCTTGGTTTTGACTCGGATCCGGCGAAACGCAATATCGTAGGAGTTATAGAATCGAACCCATCCATTGCAATGGACGGAATACGTCTTCGGAAAATCGGCCAACAGATAATCGAGGGGTTTGCCGGTAAACGAATTCATCCTTCATGGGTGGTTCCGGGTGGGGTGAACGAGCCTCTGACCGAAGAACCCCGTAAGATGATGCTCTCCCTGATCCCGGAAGCTTATGAAATTATCCAGAAGACTTTGACCTGGTTTAAAGGGTCTCTCGATAATTATCGCGAAGAGATACGGACCTTCGCAAACTTTCCGACCATGTTCATGGGGCTGGTAAATGGGGAAGGCAACCTGGAGCACCTGGACGGCACGCTGCGTTTCATTGATTCGAAGGGTAGATTTGTGGCGGATGGCGTCAATCCAGCACATTATCAGGACTATTTAGGCGAAGCCGTAGAACCCTGGTCTTACCTTAAGTCTCCTTATTACAAGCCCTTGGGATATCCCGATGGAATATATCGAGTGGGGCCCGCGGCGCGGCTCAACGTGTGTACCGGTTGCGGGACTCCTCTGGCCGACCAGGAATGGGCCGAGTTCATTAAACTCGACCGTGGCCCGGTAATGAGTTCTTTTTATAATCACTATGCCAGGCTTATTGAGATTCTTTACTCCATTGAAACAATGGAAAAGCTCCTCGGCGATCCGGACATCTTGACCCCGCGAGTTCGTGCGTTTGCTCAACCGAATTTCTACGAAGGTGTGGGAGTTGTAGAGGCTCCGCGCGGAACCCTGTTTCACCATTACAAGGTCGATGATCAGGGTCTGATCACGTGGGCCAACATGATTGTGGCCACAGGCAACAATAACCTGGCCATGAATAAAGGCGTCCTGCAGGTTGCCAAGCGTTTCATTCAGGGTGATAAAATTCCTGAAGGGGCTCTCAACCGGGTCGAGGCCGTAATCAGGGCTTTTGATCCCTGTCTTAGCTGCTCGACTCACGCTGTCGGACGTCTGCCTCTGTATGTTCAGCTTCTCGATCCACAGGGCAAGGTTCTTGACGAAGTAGCCTGTGGCTGATCAAGGTACAACATGCGAAGGGAGGTGAATTGGTAGCACGTTACAGTGTTTTCAAGAATACCACAAAATGCTATACAAATTAAAATGATACGCTGCGTTGTTCAAGTGTTCTTGACTGATTGCTTTAATTGAGGTATTATTAGTATGTTGTCAAGTTCGCAAGTAATTTCAGGTGGAGGAATTCCCCATGAAAACATTCGCAATTCTTATGGCGGGTGCTATGCTGACAATGGTGGCCGTGCCGGGTCACTGCTTCATTGACTATCTTTTTGGAGGCTCCGCTACCACCGACAGTATCGGGAATAATGTTGTAGGTGATCTGCGTGCCTGGTGGACGGGTAATCCCGTTTACAACTTTAATCCATATTACAGCGGCGGAAATCAGCCAGGCCAGCCCAACGCTCCCACGCAGCCCGGTCAAAACATGAATTCTTTACAGAATGCGCCCCAATATTATCCCCCTCAAAATCAGCAACCCAGTGTGACCTATTATCCTCCGCAGGGGCAGCAATACGGTTATGCCCAAGGTCAGGGTCAGCCGCCTATGCAGCAGCAATATCCGCCTGCGCCCCAAGGATACCAGACGCAGCCTGCTCCTCCTCCTCAGGCTTACTATCAGGGACCGGGACCACAGCAACAGCAGGCTTACCAGGGACCGCAGCAACAGCAGGCTTACCAGGGACCACAGCAGGGATATGAACAGGCTCCACAGGGGGATTACCAGGGACAACCCGACGGCAGATATCAAACATACCAATATGAGCAAGAAACTCCCCAGGAGTAATTGATTACGCGGGAGCGTATCAATCATGGTGTCAGGCGTGCAGGTTTGTTGTCGGTGCTTCTCTGAACTGAGATTCGTGGTGATGCTGACTCAATAAGGGTTCATTGAGGAGGCAAAGCTTTGATCCTGCCGGCCGCAACACGAGCCTGGGCAGTGTGAGGGTAATCATCCATTATTCTTTGAAAAATTATTTTGGCGGAGCGACTGTCGCCCATCTTTTCGAAGGCTTGCCCCTGGCGGAGCAGGCTGCTCAACTCTTTCTTTGATCCGGGAAATTCTTTGATTACACGGTCAAATTGAAGAACCGCCTCGTCAAAACGGCCTTGAGAATAGCGGGCTTCTCCCATCCAGTAAACCGCATTCGATACGAACTCACTCTTGGGATACGTGGTAAGGAATTCTTCGAAAAGACGAATCGACTGATCTGGCGAGCCGCTTTTCAGCGCTGAATAGGCTTCCCGGTAAGCTTTTTCATCTGGGGGAAGAGGTGTGCTGATAATTTCCACGGGTGATGCGTGGCCCCCAGGCAAGGTAGAAGCGGGAGGCTTGTCTGTCGTGGGGTTTTCAGGCTTGGCCGGGCCTTGGCGCGGTGTGTTGCCGGCAGGCCCGGTATGATTCTTGCCGCCTCCAGCGGGGGAAGGCTCAATCCCTAATTGTTTTTCAATGAATGCCACACGTTCCTGAAGATTTCTGATCTCCTTGTCTTCAGCTCCAGCCGACTGGCGGCGTTCTATGAGATCCCTCAGGCGCTGCATTTCGACTTCCATGTCCTGCATTCTGGCGACGAGGTGAACCGGAACCGGGTCTGTTTGCACTACTGAGTTGGCAGGCTTGACATACGGCAAGGATGGGCCTGCCTGCCGGGTTAAACATCCGGACATGGGGACCGTCATACCAAGAACCATGACGGCCATTGTCCATCTCATCAGGGGCTTCATTTTTTCAAGGGTGAACGGGACCGCAACTGACATGGCACTCTACTTTACCTGGACACTCTAAGGAATACTCTCCTGTTTTTGGCCCATGCCGCATCGTTGTGGGCTGGGTCCACCGGGCATTCCGAGCCGTACGATACTGTAGACATTCGTTGCGGCGGAATTCCCAGGCTGATCAGGTACTCTACAACGGTCCTCGCTCTCCTCTCTCCAAGAGCAAGATTGTACTCCGACGTTCCACGCTCATCGCAATGTCCTTCGGCCACAACATTGACGTTTGGGGCTCTCTTCAGAAGCTCGGCGTTATACTGAAGGGCTGTTTGACCTTCCGGACTAACGTTGAATTTGTCGAAATCGAAATATACTATTCTGAGATCGGATTGAACCGCTTGAAGTTCTTGTTCTGAAACCTGTCCACCACCGAATGGCGCAACAGGAACCGTAGCCATCTGGTCTTGTTTTACAATTTTCCGAGAACATCCTGATATGAGAGCCAGCGTAGCCAGCAAAACTATGATTCCATGTATCAGGTAGCGAGAAAACATTAAGGTCTTCTCCTTTCACCTCGGCTGGTTCGGGATATCATCGATGCGCCCGCGACCAAGCCGGCGACTTGCCGGGCAGGCTCCCTACCGGCACCTGGGTTTGTCCGTGTGCATCCATGATATATATGAGTTTTCTTCCGTCTCTGTTGGACGAAAAGGCGATCATCCTGCCGTCAGGTGACCAGGCCGGGTCTTCGTTTGATCCTTTTTCCGTGAGCACTCGGAAATCCGTGCCGTCAGTTCTGATGGTGCATATCTGGAAACGCCCATCGATTCTTGCGCTGAAAGCCAATAGATCACCCCTCGGGGACCAATCCGGATCAGTATTGTAATTGCTCTGGAACGTTATCCGTCTCGGTTGGCCGCCATTAACAGGTACGATGTAAAGCTGCGGGCTGCCGGCCTGGTCGGATACGTAGGCGATGGTCGACCCATCCGGCGACCACGTGGGAGAGATATCATTTCCTCTGCCACTAGTCAACCTTTTTATTATTTGACCTTGAGTACTTAGCACATATATCTTAGGTGTTTGTTCAAAACTCATAGATAACGCGATCAGGGTTCCATCGGGAGAATACCGTGCGGAGGCATTGAGACCGGGCCGCGTGGAAAGTGGATGAATTTGCATGGAAGACAAATCCAGGATCCAGAGGTCGGTATTCCTGTTGAGATAAGACATGAACAGAAGGCTTCTACCATCTGGAGACCACTCGGGCGAGAGATTAATGCTTGCGGTTCTTGTCAACTGTTTGAGATCGTAGCCGTCAAAATCCATGCTAAAGACCTCTTTGGACTGCGAATCCCCCACAAAGGCTATTCGCGTGAGAAAGCAACCTGGTATATTAGTTAATTTTTCCAACACAAGGTCGCCGAAGCGGTGAACCATTTTGCGGTGGTCTGAAATCCGACCGGTAAAACGTTTTCCTAGTTCCAGTTTTCTGAGCGGCACATCGTAAAGTCGCGCCTCAAGTACCAATTCATCACCCTTGACGGAATAATTACCTAGTATGAGGGCCTGAAACCCCTGTCTTGACCATGCTTCGAAATCCGGTTCGGGTCCTGAGTTTGAGGGGATCACAGAAGACGCCTCAGGGATTTGGAAAAGGCCGGTAAGATAGAGATCGTTCTTTAGTATTGATGCCAGATCGCGGCCGTTGATCGGACTTGCCCCTTCGGCAACGAAATCCGGTATCGAGATGGGCATTCTTGAAATGTTGGGGTTCTCCACGTCTATGATAAGCTTGGATAGAGCTGGAGAAGGCCAAATAACCGACAGGAGTAAGAATACAGACACAGTGCAGGCGGTTGAGAGAAATTGAAACGGTCTACCTCGTATAATCTTGCAGATTAAGCATTCTAAGATCGTTTCAGGGGTGTCTTTCACTGCACTTGTTATTCTTGTCGTAAACAGTGGCGGCGTAAGCTCGTATGATCGTGCAAAAGACCTCAATTCACAAGGTCCTTATTGGATCCCGCCTGGGGTAAATCGGAGGGCTAATCCTCCTGCCTTACGAATCTTCTCTCTCACTTCAACCGGTATGGGCGGAAACGGTGAGGCCTGAATAACCGCCCTGACTGCTGATCTGTCAAAAATGGGATCTCCGGAGCTTTCATCCACTGAGGTATCCACCAGGCGACCATCATCGTCTATCCTAACCCCGATCACGGTGAACCGCTCCAGTTTGCGGGCGTCTCCAAAGACCGACCAGTGTGAATTTATGCGGTTCCTCACCACATCAAGCCATTGCACCAGATCATCGGAGGGC
>CAINUH010000469.1 GCA_903853735.1 uncultured Desulfomonile sp.
AGTGATAAGGTAAGGAGGAAAGAGATAGAGAAGGCAAGGGTAAAGGAGGCAGGGGAAGAAATTAGGCGGGTCTGAAGGTGTCCAAAGAGAAAGGAGAGGCATATGAGACAGTATGGCGCTGAGTTCGTCGGTACGTTTTGGCTGGTGCTGGGCGGGTGCGGCAGTGCAGTATTGGCCGCGGCATTTCCCAATCTCGGCATCGGGCTATTGGGAGTAGCCCTTGCCTTTGGTCTTACCGTCTTGACGATGGCCTACGCCATCGGGCACATATCCGGATGCCATCTCAATCCGGCAGAGTCAGGAAATAGTCACGATTTCGAATAAGCGTCATTCTGTAGCGGAGTTGCAGAATGACGCTTGAAGAACTAAGCCGCGTGTCGAAGGCTATGGCGTTTCAATGATGTCTTCTTTGTCTTCTCTATCGATAAACAGGTGAGTAAAGAGCCTTGTTGCCCCTTTTGTACCGATACTGATCAGTCACTGGCGCCAACATCGTTATGGAATGGCCTACTGATGATCGGGAAGGATTGGAATGCACGATTTTAGGCAATAGGATGGTATGGCGAAGAAGAATGCTCTTTTCGCAGGAAGCTGAAGACAGGGGGTTTTCATTGCAAACGTTCTTCATCTGAAAAACTCCGGTGGGCTGTTGCATCGACAAGGGAGCAGAAGCGCCATTCTGGACATCCTGCCTTTTTGGCAGACGGGACAGACAGTGACATCGATCCCGCAGATTCTGATCAACTGTTCCTGCCAAGTCTCCTGTCTGTTGTCCTCTTTTGCTATGGTTTTGCCGGCCCCAAGGATCTTACGACATACTGCGATGGCATTGTTCCGGTTTCTGTTTGCCAGCAGGCCGAAGTGACGTATCCGTACATAGCGAGAGGGCAATACGTGAAGAAGGAACCTTCTGATGAACTCGTCCGCTTTGAGCGTCATGGTCTTTTGACGGTTCTCATCTGCGTAATCTCGCCAGCGGAAAGAGACATTGCCATCCCGGTTGGTGAGGATGCGGTTATTGCTGATGGCGATCCGGTGGGTATACCGGCCGAGGTACTGAAGGACCCCCTTGGGGCCACCGAAGGGCGGTTTGCAATAGACGACCCACTTCTTTTGATAGAGCTGTTTCCTGAAAACCTCAAAGTCCCCGGGCTGCTTGATATGGCTGACACTGCCGGGAAATACAAGAGTATCCGACGTGAAGCATTTTTTGAGAAGGTCAAGGAGCTTACCCCGGAACAACGCCGACATAACCCGGACAGGAATGAAAAAACCCTTGCGGCATGACACCCAGCGGCCTCCGTCGGAGGATAGTCCACCGCCGGTGACAATGCAGTGGATGTGGGGATGATCCATGAGGTTTTGGCCCCAGGTGTGCAGGATGCCGATAGCCCCTATCCTCGCGCCAAGGTGTTTCTGGTCATTGGCGAGTTCCACGAGCGTCTCGGAGACGGAGCGAAAAAGAAGATCGTACATGACCTTCCGATTCATCGATACCAGGTGGTTCAGTTCCGAGGGGATGGTGAAGACCACATGGAAATACTGGATGGGAAGAAGGTCATCGCTGCGAGCCTCGATCCATCTTTCTTTCTTTAAGGTCTGGCACTTGGGGCAGTGCCGGTTCCGGCAGGAGTTATAAGATATCTCCAGATGGCCACAGTTGTCGCACTTATCCTTATGGCCACCGAGGACAGCGGTTCTGCATACCTCGATGGCACGCATGACTCGCCAATCATTGCGGGCCAACCGATGGGATTCTCTATACGCAGGGCCGTGTTGACGGAAGATGTCCGCCACCTCAATGCCGCCAGATGTTCGCATCAGCTTTCCGGATTACGAAACCTGGTTGGCTGCTCTATCGAGGGGACTTATGACTTGGG
This sequence comes from uncultured Desulfomonile sp., assembly GCA_903853735.1. Next base: position 1,881 of record CAINUH010000469.1, read on the forward strand.
CCAGGTTCAGCCGACTGACATGCAGATAGACAGTGGTCGTTGTGGGCGACCTGTGCCCCAGAAGCAGTTGGACATGGTGGAGGCTCGTTCCTGCTTCAATGAGATGGGTCGCAAAGCTGTGCCTTAACGTATGCACACTTACCGGTTTTGTGATGCCGGCACGCTTTTTTGCAGCATAAAACATCAACTGTATCGAATGGCTGGTGATGTGGTCATCCTTCTTTTGCCCTTCAAACAACCACTCCGTTGGACGATACTTTTTCCAGTATTGTCTCAAATGCTCAAGGGTCGTCTGAGATAAAATGGAGTAGCGGTCCTTGCCTCCTTTGCCCTGACTTATCTTTACCATCATCCTCTTGCTATCGATATCGGTCATCTTAAGACGTGCAGTTTCACTTACCCTCAGTCCCGATGAATACGTGATCATCAGCATCGCCTTGTGCTTGAGGTTCTTGGTGACCGAAAAGATGGATTCCACCTCTGAGAGATCCAGAACGACAGGGAGTTTCCTTTCCCTCCGGGGACACTTGATCTTTTCCACCACCCATTCACGTTTCAGTGTCGTTCTGTATAAAAATTTAAGGGCAGCGACATAGAACCGGAATGTTCCCTCCGATAGATGCCTTTCCCTCATCAGGTAAAGCATATACTCTTTGAGCTCATCTTCTCCCAACTCCGCCGGTGATCGGTTAAAGTATTTTGCCAAGTTCTCCGCTTCTCTCAGGTAAGTCTTTTGCGTCCTCGGCTTGGCTCCGCACAACTGAAGGTCTACAAGCATCTGATCTCTCAACTTTCCCATAATACAATCTCCTTTGTTTCAGATATCCGTCAGATCATGCCGACGGTATGGCAAAGGAGATTGTATTGAGATTCGACGTGATCAACAAGCGCCGATAAAAAATCCGGATTGAATAAGGTGGGGGAATAGTTTACCCTGGCCAAACGAAGGAGGGTTTGCAAAAACTACCGCGCAGCGGTTTAGTTCTACGATCGGTAGTCGTCAGTTTTCTTCAGTCATCGAGGCTAAGGACTTGTGAAAGTCAGTCAATGCTCAATTCAACAGATTATCAAATCAAAAGTACGATTGAACCGGATGAACCAAAAATTTCATTACTTCAATGGCCAGCCGCCGTGGGCGTCGATGACACGGTCGATCTCGGCCATGAGGCGGATCGTTTCGTGGAGGGCCACGACGATGCGATGGTAATGGATGAGGTTGTCGGCGCC
>CAINUH010000470.1 GCA_903853735.1 uncultured Desulfomonile sp.
CCTGTTGACGAACCAAGACTTGTGCCAGACCACCATCACAAGAAAGAGGTCCTAAACTTCGTAGAGAACCTTTTAAGAGAAGCGGATGTTCCGCTGGTCGAGGCAAAAAGGCTCCTGAATGAGAAATTCGGCTCCAGCCACTATCTTTCTTACCCGCAGATTGCCATTATCAAGACCCGAATTCATGCTGAACAGTCGGAGAAGTCTCCACGAAACGGATCCAAAGATCTTGACAAGGAAGAGACAACTGCCCCAACGTCCACGGAGAGGAAGGGTGCCAGGACCACAAAGGATGCACTGGACCTCGAAAAGCTTTCCCGGTTGGTGCTCAAAGTGATCAGCGAAGCTGGTGCAGAGGTTGAACTGAACGAACTGTACCCAAAACTCGCTTCTTTGTTGGGCCTTAGTGAGCGGGCTTACAAGCCTCCGTATAGGTCCGACAGCCTACCTAATAGTATTCCACAGGTTGCATTATCTCTCTTTCATAGAGGATGGCTTACAAGACCCCGTTTCGGATGTTGGCAAATCACGGCAGCCGGCACGAAGGCCTTGAACGATGCCCGACATAGTGTCGAAGTCGATAATTCTGTTTCGGAAGCTTCCAATAAGGCTGGGAAGAGTGCTAAGCAGAATATCAACGATGTGGAAAAAATGTCTGAGTTGCTCCTGAAATGCATCAAGGAGTCCGGGGGTGAAGCACAATTATACGACTTGTATCCAAGAATTCATGACCTGCTCGGGTTGATTCCAGCCGGGGCCAAGCCTACCCATGAATCCAAAACCATTGCGAACAGTATTCAATCGACTGCACTTTTTTTATTTCACCGTGGACTACTGGCCAGATCTCGACCCAGTTACTGGAAAATTACTGAAGCTGGCCTTAGAGCGGTGGCAGGCCCTGGTAGCCCAGTGCTGTCGGATCCAGAAAAAAATGATTGGACAGATCCCATCCTAGTCCTAATTCACGAACAGGGTGAGGATCGGGTAAAGATCTTTATGGATGAACTCTTGGAACAACTGCCTGACTATATCGAGGAATATTTTTCGGAATTACCGCAGGCAGAGTCCATTCATTTCCCTTCGGAATTCACGCAGCAAGTCGAATGGACAGTAAATCGGCTTATTCGAAAAGGTCTCGTTGAAAAGCTGGATGAGGATTTGCTTCGAATGACGCATGACGGGAAAGAGGAGTTGACAATAAGGGGCCTCATCTAGGGAAACAAAACCTCTCGGAGTAATTCCTGACGATCTGTGACAAGATACCGGCGGCATTCCGACAGGATGGGGGGGTGAGGTCGAGGAGTAGGGAAGACACACTTTCTTATTACGAACGGCGGTGTCGTGATGATCCTATTCCAAGGCTTCAGTTTGTTTGAAAATTCCCGACCACCCAGCTTGGAATCCTTGACAGGTCATTATGGTTGAATCCCAAGTCACCATATACTATGATGTAGCTAGCAAGACATCCTGGAATCATTCGTTACAGCATTACGGAGGTGAAGTTGGCCTTCAAGAAGACACCGCGGATTCTAGTCGCTAAACCGGGGTTGGATGGCCACGACAGGGGAGCCAAGGTCATTGCCCATGCACTGAAAGATGGCGGGTGTGAGGTCATTTACACGGGGCTCCATCAGACCGTAGAAATGATCGTCCGCGCAGCAATTCAGGAAGAC
>CAINUH010000471.1 GCA_903853735.1 uncultured Desulfomonile sp.
ATGTTCGAGATGGTCTACATTCGAAAGCATCTTTTCCAACAACCAGCGATGATGATCTGTAACCCCTCAGTTGGACTAAACCGCTTTGCGGTGGTTTCGGACATGTGCGATAACCGAGGTGTCATTGTTCTCCGCCTTTGAGAGGCGTTTGAGTGGCCACAAACTGAATAGGATTCCGCTGCTCAACTCTACCTATTGATATTCAAAAAGCATAACCTTTCCCTAATTTCAAGAAAAACGACCAATGGAGGTGGGGTATGGGAAGGTTATGCGATCAAATGCTATCAGACCTGTCTCTTAAAAACTACAGCCAAAACACTGTCCAGGCTTATCTCCGGTGTTGCCGAAATCTTGCCAAACACTACCTGCGATCCCCCGAGGAACTGGAAGAGAATGAAATTCGAGCATTTCTCCTTTACCTCATTCGGGAACGCCAGGCCTCTGCCTCGGATCTGAGAATGCATGTGGCGGGGATCAAGTTTCTGTACCGGATCACCCTGCGAACCCCGGAGAAAGTTGACCAAATTCCATGGCCGAAAAGCCCAAAGACACTACCCGAGGTCCTCACCAAGGAAGAAATTCTTTCGGTCCTGGAGCATGTCCGTTCATTAAAGCATAGATCCATAATCACCGCGGCTTACGCGGCAGGAATGAGAATTTCCGAAGTTTGTGCGCTGCATGTACGGGGTGATATCGACTCCAAACAAATGCTCATCCATATTCGATCTGGAAAAGGAGGCAAAGACCGCTGGGCCATGCTTAGCCATCGTCTGCTCGACTTACTCAGAGAATACTGGAGGCAGGCCAGACCCACAGGACCGTTTCTCTTCCCAGGACAAGACCCAGATCAGCCTATCAGTCCCTCTTCCGTGCGAGAGGTCTTCAAAAAGGCCTTACGTGAAAGCGGGATTTCAAAACCCGTCACCTTTCACACATTACGGCATTCGTTTGCCACTCATCTCTTGGAGTCCGGAACCGACCTTCGAGTCATTCAGTCCCTGCTCGGGCATGTCTCGATTGGAACCACCACAAGGTACACTCATGTAAGCACCCACCTAATTCGTCTCACAAGAAGCCCTTTGGATAACCCTAAGTCGAATCAAAACTGCCCTGTGAGTTAAGGCCATGCACACATGCTCTGCTCTCACAGAGCCATCGGGGTTGCTCCGACCGCGCCTGGAGGTTGCGGATATCTTTCGCACTTATGGGGAGTACTACCGCACCAAGTATCCGATGAGCCATGAGCAGCGAAAGGCGATGCAAAACATTGAAGCCTGTCGGACCCAGTCTCTGGGTGGCCATGTGGACACATGTGAGCACGGGTGTGGATACCAGCGTATCTCGTATAATTCCTGCCGGGACCGGCACTGCCCGAAATGCCAAGGCTTGCAAAGCATGCGCTGGGTCGAGAAAAGACTTGAAAAAATTCTTCCCATACCCTACTTTCACATGGTCTTCACTGTCCCGCATGAACTGCACTCAATCATCCTCCAAAACCAGCAGACGCTCTACAACCTCCTGTTCCAGGCCGCTGCCAAATCCCTGCTCGAATTCGCACTAAAGTGGCGTGGTTTGGGAGCAGAAGTGGGATTCACGGCTATCCTCCACACCTGGAATCAGGATATCCTCTTCCATCCTCATATCCACGTCATCGTGACATGCGGCGGCCTGGACCAGACTCACACCAGATGGATTCGTTCACGGGAAAATTTTCTTGTCCCTGTGCGCCCCCTCTCCAAGATCTTCCGAGGCAAGTTCCTCGACTTTCTCAAAAAGGCGCTTGCCAAAAAAGTGCTCATTTTCCAGCCACACATCCAACACCCACAGAAATCGGACGCATTTGAGGGTCTTATCAAAAGGCTCTACCGCAAGGAATGGGTGGTCTATTGCAAACGGCCTTTTGGAGGCCCTGAGCAAGTCCTTAAATACCTAGGGCTCTATACCCACAAGGTTGCCATCTCGAACCATCGCCTAGTTGAAATCAACAACGGTATGGTTACTTTCCTTGCCAGAGACAATCACAATCCGGGCAAAAGACGATCCGTTCGTCTGCCTGCTGATAAGTTTATCAAAAGATTCTTGATCCACATCCTCCCCTCAGGCTTCGTCAAGATCCGACACTATGGGTTAATGGCTCTTAAAAACACAAAAACTAGTCTCGAAAAAGCCAGAACGCTTATCGAAGAAACTCTCGTGAGACCACCTGAAATGGCCTCATCATCATGCCCTAAGGGAATATCCAAAGCACGGGCCACAACGTGGTTAGAAATGCTATTCAAGATCGCCGGAATAGATCTGGGTACATGCCCGAACTGCGGGGGAAAACTCGTTCGGCAGCCACTAACCGTCATAGAAAAACTCCAAACTCCACCACGCCCTTACCTTCTGGACTCATCATGATTCTTCCCCTGAGCCCACATTCAACCGCTCGTTCGAGGCGTCTCTCCAAACGCTCGCCGCTACAGGTGCGCCATGATCCCGTGGTTCTAGGAATTCCTCAGCCCTACCTTCTCTTTCACAAAGGCACCACGGCATTCCTTCGCCAGAATTTCCTTCTGATTACCTCGGAATTATCTTTCTCCAGGCATTGATCTAGCCCTAAAAATATATCCCCTAATATTCTTTCCCCATAATCTCAAGACTACAACCCAGACAACGCGGCTCAGTCCAACTGCGGTTTGTGAGAATGCGCTCCGCGACTCTTACAAACCTAATAGTTATTAGGGTCAGATCTAGGGGGTTGATAATTTTTCTCGCGATTTGCGCAGAGATGGATTAGATGGTTGAGTCATCTTGACGGTCCTCAACGGATATGAGGTCTGTGGCGATGGCCG
>CAINUH010000472.1 GCA_903853735.1 uncultured Desulfomonile sp.
CTTTCGGCCCTCCTCGGCGAGACCAAGCCTCTGGAGAATTGATAGATACTCGTAGTCCTGGATGCCGTTGCGAAGTGCCTTCAAGCGCAGACTGGGCACGATGCCGTCATAGCCAACGGCCCTGGCGGGATAGACCAGAGTTCCCTCGCCATTGTACGCTTTTCCGAAACGAGTCTTGGGATGACGATAGGTTCGGGCATCAGTCCAGGGGTCCTCCACTTCCGTCCAGTGGCACATGGCCCAGTAAAGGAGACCTTTTACGGCGTAGCGCCAGGCGATCCAGGCGGGCACACGGTAGTTGAGCAGAGGATAGTCAATGTGCCACCAAGGCGTTCTTTGCTCTTGGCAGAGAGCGGTATAGGCCCAGATGATCTCCCCCTGTTCCTGACGCCTCAAGGAACTGATTGGGTCGTAAAGCGGAAACAAAGGACACCAGATATCCACCGCCCCATAGAGGTCGCCCCACATCCCGTCTTGCGGCTTGGTCTGCTCGGTCACCAGGACTTTTACAACCGATTTTGCATCGCGGATTGCCTTACCCCATTTGCGAACGTATTGATAGGCCTCCCAATCGTTGGGTTCATCCGAGAGGTATGTGTAGAGGATGACATCAGGGCGATTTAGCCGCACTGCTGCAACATCGATGGCCTTCAGCCACGCATGTAACTTGTCTCTGTCCCTGAGCGGATCCTTAAAAACCTCGGCGGGGTTGGGAACTTGAATGGCATTGACGTGATATTCATCTACGAACCGGCGGAGAACGTCAACCCGATCCACAGGAATCTGATAAACGGTCCTACGATCAACTGTCGGTAAGAATAAATCCGAAGGCGGTGCAGCGTTTATGCGGTTTTCACTCATAAGCTTACTGCATTGTTTTTCAATTGCCGCCCAGTCGGTGGGTTCGGTTTCCTTGCGCTCCTTTGCCCTCTTCTTGTAGTAGCTCTGCATGGCCTGGACCGGCGAACCGAAAGCAGTCTGCATAGTCGGGGTGTCGGGAAGGACGAAATCCCAGACTGTCAATTCAACAGATACAAGTGCTTCCAGATTGCCGTCAGTTGATATCCTGGCAGTGCCGCTATAAATTCCTGGCTGGGTCTCCTTGGGAACGTGAATATCAATCCAGAAACCGTGAGTTTCATTGGCTGGCACCTGGAATGGAATAGCCTTTATTCTGCCGGCCAAGGGAGCGTGGGTCATGGGATGACGAAAAGGGATCAAAGGATCAGGATACCAGCCCGGCTTGAACGATTCATTGCGTGGAGTCGCTTCGGTCAAATGAATTTGATGCTGGCGGAACAGATGAAAATTGTCAGCTGGAATTGACGCACCACCTTGGGTCTTAATTTCAGATAGGACGATGTCCTGTATTACAATAGGAGCATCGGAACGGACCAAAATCTGAAAGCTGATCCATTCGTTGCGAGCAGCCGACAAATGGACTGTTGTGGACGCTCGGGAAGGGCTCTCTCGAACAACGCTGACAGTTTGTGTCTCAGTCCATACGTGCCAGTCGGCCATGGCAACCGTGGTGAGAGGGATTATGAGAATTATATAACAAAGTCGGTTCATCTTGGTTCTTTCCAAAAAGAATCGTCGTCACCATCTGTAAGATCTTGTCATCAACTCCGCCAGTCGCTGATCATCTTCCATGGGTGTCTTGTCGGTATACCGCCAACAAGTTTCTTCCAAGCGCTTCAAGAGAGTAATTTGCCTGTATTTGATCCTTGAATTGTTGCCCCATTTCAAGACGAAGGGCATCGTCTGAGAGTAATTGCACGGTACGTTCCACCATAGCTTCGTCATCATCAGGGGGTACGAGGAATCCGGTCAGGCCATCTTGCACGACCTCGGAAACCCCGCCGGAGGCGCACGCTACACACGGAACTTCTTGCGCTCCTGCCTCTAAGAGGGAATTCGGGGTCCCCTCAAAGTAACTCGTCTGCAAAACAACGTCAGTTGCCCTGAGGAGTTCATTGATATTGTCGCATCGTCCCAAGAAACGCACATGTTTCTGCAAGTTCATAGATAGCGACATCTGTTCCAGGTCAACACGTCTCGGGCCATCGCCAGCAGCAACAAAAGACACCTTCCGTCCTGAATCCAGAATTTTCCTCGCTACTCTCAAAAACATTTCATGATTTTTCTCTGGGCGGAGGTTTGCTATCATCGTGACACAGGGACACTCCACGTCGATGGCAAATCTGCGCTTCGCATCTGCCGGGGATAGATTGCCCTTGTGGTCGTCCATGATGATGGCATTCCGAACAACGAATACGTGTTTCCCCTGAACATGTAAATCTCTGATAAGGGCAGCTTTGCACCTTTCAGCATTTGCAATCCACTTGCACGTGAACAGATTTCCAAGTCTGTTGACGGACCGCACCAGAAAAGGAGGTGTCTGGTCATCCCTGACGCCACCAAATATCTTTGGTACTCCGGCTATCCATGCGGCAAGGCGTCCGTGAGCACTGCTTACCATGTCGAAGCAATGCACTACATCAGACTGCTGGTCCCTCAAGAGTCTCCATAACAAAAGGAGCCGTCTATATCTTAGGAAACCTCTCGCGGTAATCGCTTGCAGACGCACTCCATTTCTCAGAATCATCTCACCGAAATCATTGTTCGCTCCGAGAGATATCAACTTTGCGTCGTAACCCAACCTTTGCAATGCGACAACAGAGAGGATCGCTTGCTTTTC
>CAINUH010000473.1 GCA_903853735.1 uncultured Desulfomonile sp.
GGATCGTCAGCCAGGAGGAACCTAAGGGGTTGTCGTGACAACAATTCCCCATAAACCGCTGTGATCTGATGGGGGAGCGGATCTACCAGAGAAGTGTGTACAGCCAGGAGAGGATCGAAAAGATAGGCTAATTGAATTCGTCGTGCTTCGCTCACGAGGCGGAACAGCGACCCATCTCCCTCAAAACTCCATGGCTTGCCAATAGTCACGATCTCGAGGGTTGGTTCGCGGTCGCGATAGATCAGCTCACTTCCCAGACGTCCGGTTGAGTCCTTGTACGTCAGTTCTATGGCTACCGACCCAATCCACTTCACATCTACTACGGTCACTGATCCCGCTGGGAGAATCCCCTTTACAGAGGCCCCTCGTGTGAGTTCCTCGAGCTTTGCCATGGATCAAATGACCTCCTTCTCGCTGTTTTGGGCCAAGGTTCACCGGCTGGCTACTGAAGCTATCCTAAACGCTTCCAACGTTCGGTGGTCTAGTGACAGGGTCAGGGTTTATCTGATGGTTGCCAGGCCTCCAAGTCTCTGTTCTAATTCAATCGTCAGGTCCATTAATACAAAATGGACTGCGAGGATGTCTTCTTTGATGATGAGTTTTATCTGCTCATCCACCCCCTCGGGCAAGGTCTTCCCGTGCTTCGCCAGTAAGTCTATCGCATTTGCGAGGACTTCTTTCTCCAAGGTTTTGATTGCTTGGGGTGGCCATGGGGGATTCCCTCGGCAATCCCACGGAGAGTATGCTGACATCGAAACGCAAATCTATATACGGTGAAATAACGGATTACTTGCCTCGATCATTTAGTAATGAGATCCGGGGATTCCCGAGATCCGTGTCCCAAAACACCAACTTGGGATCCAATTGCCCGTCATTGTCTCTGAACTGGAAAAGGACACTAATTCTAGAACCGTTTAGCAGGTGGCGTAGGAAGGCGCCTAATCCGGTAGATAAGTAGTCGCTTATAATCAGGATGCGCTTTTCGCCTGTACGAATGATCGTTTCATGGGGACCCTGAGCAGCGGCATGGATAGCTGATACGGCGTCGGGGCGTTTCTTATTTTCCTCAAGGAAAGCCTAGGGCGATCACCGTACCACGGCGCAAACATCCATTCCTGGTTTGCTACCACACAGCCCTTGGCGTCAGCTACTTCGGCTTTCAAAAAAACTCCCCTACGATTCGAATCCGTAGGGACTGAATGGGCCGGGCCAATGTTGGTCACACCACGCGTAATAGGAGTCGAACAAACGGATTTCACGCTCGATCTTGACGTAGCTCCTCCATTAAGGTACAGGCGGCTCATGATCCTTGCAAAATGGTGCCTCGCCGACCACCGGCACTTGGCAGACACGGCACAAGCTTCTCCTCACAGGGTCTTTGATGTCCACGCAGGGATCACCGCTCTCGTCCCCCGATAAGTTGGACTGTGCCTCCAGTTCCTTCTCCAGATTGGTTTTTCTTGTTTCAGACATTATCAAGTCCTCCTTGCTTTCCTCGCTGAGATTCAGGCTTCCTCTCCGGTTCAAAAAATCCGCTTTCTCGGTTTTCGGATCAAACCAGCGGGGGCCTTATCAGCAGCGGTATGCCCCCGCGTGCCGTCTTCGCAAGCTCAGGTTCTACGGCCTCAAGCGATATGAGTTGTCGGAGATGGTCGGCTGTGCGAAGGATGAGCATGGAAAGATCCCCTTCGTCCGCGCTGATGTGGGAAATTAGTTCGTCCCAGTCGACTTCTTCGGCCCAAAGGAATACTGAAGCCGCCGGCCAAAACATTATTGACGGCGCCGAGAAGCCTCTGGCTATCATAAACTGAACCAGCGGCTTGAGCCTTTGAATCATCCTTCTGAACCTCTTCCACAGGGGACGCGTCCTTTCCCAGATCTCTCGGCTCACAAATACGTCTCGATCTTTGTCCACAACGAAAGGCGCTATGACTGCCGCCAACTCCTGCGAATCCAGACCGTTGAATTCTCCCGCCCTGATAAGTTCGGCTATCAACAATGGGTGATCCAGCCTCAGTTGAGCAGCCCAGCGGCCGTCATAGGTGGGAGCGCCCTGAGCGTCCACATAGTCAAGTTCCTCCAGCAAGTTGAGGTGATTCTGGAAATCCTTTAACAGTCGTACCTGAGCCTCCCGTTTTCGCCTGGGGTTTTCGTGAAAGGCTGCGAAGGAAAGTCCAAGGAGTTTCTTGACTCCTTCCGGATCGTGCGACAACAGCAGGTTCAGTGTCATTGAAAAATTGACGGCTATTTTGGATTGGAGCGGCTCTGGTGGTGAGAAAAACAATTCCTTTATCAGTGGGACATTCATATACCGACCAGGTACAACCAGAACGAACCCAACCTTGTCCATGCCGCGTCTTCCGGCCCGTCCTGTCATCTGATGAAGGTCGGTTGCCGTCATGTCAACAAAACTCCTGCCATCAAAACGGTCGCTCTGAAGAAGAACTACCGTCCGAGCCGGGAAGTTTACCCCCGCTGCCACAGTGGAAGTGGAGAAAATTGCGTCGAGATGCCCTAGCCCCATCATTCTTTCTATCAGCAAGCGCCATGCAGGTAACTGCCCTGCATGATGCGACCCTGCACGACACTCGAGAAGGCGGTCCACCTGTGACCTACCCTTTAGTTCAGGGTACAGATCCACCTGCTCTCTTACCGACTCGGAGAATCCTCCCTCATCAGCATCAAAAGGAGAATCCGAGAGACTTTCAATAGCGCGATCGCAATCGGATCTGGATTTGAGAAAAATAATGGCCGGCAGAAGACTAGACTGTCTAAGTGTTTCAATTATGGCGTTTATATCAGGAGAGCCCTCGCGTGTGAATCTTTTTCGCCCCGTTTGCTCCTTTACGCAGGTCGCTACTGTGGGAAACAGCCGTGCGCCTCTGAAAAACGGGGTCAACTCCCCCCCTGGCGCCAGAAACAGGGCGTGAAGGGGGACGGGCCGAATTTCCGAGTGAACTATGGCGCAAGGGGAATTGCGGACATTTTCAAGCCACCTAGCCAATTCCTGGGCATTTGAGATTGTGGCGGACAGGAGCAGGAGTCTTACTCGACGGGGCAGATAAATCAGCACCTCTTCCCACACCACACCCCGATCCAAATCCCCCAGGTAGTGAGCTTCGTCAAGAATGACGAGATCCACGGCCAGATCAACCCCGGCATCCATGGCATCGTAGAGCTGATTGCGTAGAATCTCCGTGGTTCCCACTATCAGGGGAGCATCAGCGTTTTCCTTCCGATCACCTGTCAGTATACCCACTTTGTCCGGACCGAGAGCGCTGCCGAATTCATCGTACTTGGCATTTGACAGAGCCTTCAATGGAGTCGCATACCAGACTCCGCATCCTCGGGAAAGATATTCCTTGGCAGCTTCAAGAGCTATCCAGGTTTTTCCTGAACCCGTCGGAGCGCTTACCAAAACATCCCGTCGTCGGACGCAGTCCAGAGCGTTAAGTTGGAAAGGATCCGGGATGAAGGGCGATGGCTCCGGCTTCCCAATTTCGGCCAGGAGTTTTGCAGTCTCCTGATGAATACGTGTAACCCATGGCTCTTTTTCCCTTGCGGGACGGGTCTTCTTCTGCCCTTTTATGTGGCTGGGTTTCCGTGAGGCAATGACTTTCCTTTTAAGATTAAGAGGTCTCATAAGTGTAGGCTAGGCTACATCAACCCGCTAAAGATGACAAGGCCGCATGGCTGAAATGTTCACTGATCAAGTCTTCTCACTGCCGGGTGAACGTCCGAGCGCCTGATTCAAATTGTTTGTTCCTGGAGAGGTTTGGTGTAATCTTAACGAGGACGATGGCCGCTGCCTGGTTGTCAACTTTGGAAATTTTTATTAGCTGGTATCGCGTAATTGATCGAGATAAAAGTCATGGCCAAGGAACGAATTCTTGTAGTGGATGATGAAGAGGATATACTCGAACTGGTGAGGTACAATCTGGCAAAGGAGGGCTACGAGGTTGTGTGCGTCGAATCCGGCGAGGATGCGCTTAAGTGCGTTAGTCAACAGCGGCCCGGCTTAATTTTGCTTGATCTTATGCTTCCCGGCCTGGATGGTCTTGATGTATGCCAAGAGTTGCGAAGAAACCCTGACACGTCTGATGTCCCAATAATAATGCTCACAGCCAAGGGAGAGGATGCCGACATAATCACCGGCCTGGAACTGGGCTCGGACGATTACATTACAAAACCCTTCAGCCCGAGAGTGCTGTTGGCCCGAGTACGGGCAGTCCTGCGTCGGAAAAAAAAGACTCAGGTCGATCCCTCTGCGGTCGTCAAGATCCATGACCTGGTAATTAACCCGTCTCGGCATGAGGTTCTCGTCAAAGGACAGCCTGTGCTCCTCACAGCGACTGAATTCCGGATTCTGCTATTTCTCGCACGGAGGCCCGGATGGGTTTTCAGCCGGGATCAGATAATAAACGCGGTCAGGGGGGAAGATTACCCAGTAACCGACCGATCTGTGGATGTCCAGATCGTTGCACTCCGCAAAAAACTTGGAGAATTAGGGAATTTCATAGAGACTGTCCGAGGCGTAGGTTACAGGTTCAAGGAGTGATCCATGGGCAAAAGGCGTAGACTGACCCGAAAGTTGTTCCTCTTGCATAGCATCGTGCTGCTGGCGGCCGTGGCCATTACCGGCTGGTACATTGGCCAAACGGTGTCTGGGCAGTGCATGGAAAGCGCCCTTTTCCATCTCAAGGCCCAGACGAGTCTCTTGGAGAAAGTGGCTCAGGGAAAATTTTCGGAAAACCATTCCCAAGAACTCGATGAGATTCTCAAGGAGGTTGCGGCAAAGACGCCGGCTCATCTTACAGTATTCCTATCGTCGGGAGAGATCATTGCCGACTCCATAGAGACCCCGGCTAGGAAAATGGACTACATGCCAGAAGTTAAAGACGCCCTTGAGGGCAAACCGAGCACCCTGACTCGGCCCAGTTTGACAACAGACCTGAACATGACCTATTTGGCCGTACCGGTGGTGGAAGGCGGCCGGGTTGCCGGAGTTGTGAGGGCCGGCGTGGCGGCAGATTCAACTAAATGTTGGCCTAAATTAGGTTACACTGAACTCACCCTTGGCGCAATTCTGGTAGTCGTATTTGCGGGCATTACAAGTCGGTACGTTTCACGTAGAATTAGAGTTCCCATTGCGGAATTGCGCAGGGCTGCATCGAGTTTTGAGTCAACAGACCTGGATTACCGTCTCGATGTTTCCGATTCCGAAGAATTCGGGCCCCTTGCCCACGACCTCAACACCTTGGCTGCGCAGCTTCGGGAAAGAATGACTCTTATTCTAGGCCAGCGCAATGAACTGGAAGCCGTTTTGGGCGGAATGGTGGAAGCTGTCTTACTTATCGATACAGGGGAGAGAGTACTGAGGGTCAATCGAGCCGGTGAGCGGCTGTTCCGCATAGACGAAAACCTGGTAAAGAATCGCTCAGTACAAGAGGCCATAAGAAACACGGATCTGCACCGGTTCATTACCAGGACCCTTGGCGGCCAGGGACCGATCGAGGGTGACATCACTATTATCGGACCGCCGGACAAATTTCTTCAAGCACACGGGACAACGCTCGAGGATGCCGATGGCAATATATCAAGCGCCATTGTGGTGCTCAATGACGTCACTCGCCTGAAGACCCTTGAGAACATACGGAGAGACTTCGTTGCAAACGTGTCCCACGAACTGAAAACACCCATCACGTCGATCAAAGGTTTCCTTGAAACACTGAGAGACGGCGCCGTCATCGACCCGGAAAACACCACCAAGTTTCTTGAAATAATAATAAAACATGCTGACAGGCTCAGTGAAATCATCGAGGACCTTCTGAGTCTCTCAAGGATTGAACGAGACCGGGAACGAGGAGAAATCGTTCTGGAAGAAGGGCCGATTATCCCTGTTCTTGAATCAGTGGTCAGGGCTTGCGCAAAGAGATGCGCCATCAAAAATATAGCAATCCAGCTTGACTTCCCCGGAGACATTATAGCTCGAATCAATACCACTCTCCTTGAACAGGCCGTTGTCAACCTCGTGGATAATGCGGTTAAGTATAGCGAGCCAGGAAGTTCGGTCCTTATACAAGCTTTTAAAAATGATGACCGTATTACTATCCGGGTCAAAGACAGCGGTTGTGGGATTCCCAAGGAGCATCTTACGAGGATTTTTGAGCGATTTTACAGGGTTGATAAGGCAAGGTCTCGCAAGGTGGGCGGGACTGGTTTGGGCCTTTCCATCGTCAGGCACATAGTGAACGCACACGGTGGAGAAATTTCAGTAGAAAGCTCTCCAGGACGGGGCAGCGCCTTTTCCATTTGTCTTCCAGTTACAATGGATTTGACAATTTAGTTAAAGTTATGTACACGACCACTTAATCCCACATGGAGAAGGGGCCCGGTCTATGCGCATTAGACTTCAAAAGGACATCGAGAGATTAAACAAGAGTGTTGCGTCACTCGGCACACTCGTAGAGGAACGCTTCAGAATGTCCGTGAAGGCCATTGAGTTCCGGGACGCCGAATTGGCCAGGAAGGTCATCGAAGGCGATTTGGAGATAGATCAGCGGGAGGTGGATCTGGAGGAAGAATGCCTCAAGATTCTGGCTCTCCATCAGCCCGTGGCAGACCAGTTGAGGTACATCGTGGCAGTGTTGAAGCTGAACAACGATCTCGAACGAATAGGCGACCTGGCAGTGAATATTGCGGGATCGGTGGAGTTGATTGCCGAATACAGACATATTCAGATTCCATTCGATTATTTCCAAATGGCTGAAAGTGCACAGCAGATGCTCGAAAAAAGCCTTGATTCGCTAATGAAAAGGGACATCGACCTGGCCTATCAGGTATGTGCACAAGACGACGAGGTGGACATTATGAAAAAGCGGTTGCAGACGCAATTTGCCAAGGAAGTTTGCGCAAATTATGGTCAGATGGAGGCAATGACAGAACTATTTCTCGTTTCCCGACACCTTGAACGCATAGCCGACCACGCCACCAATATTGCCGAAGATGTCATATACATGATAGGCGGAGCCATTCACCGTCACAGAGGCCCTCTTTACGAATAGGCCTTGATCGATGTTGATTCAAGCGGCCGGACCGAGCGACTGTCCTACCCGAATCTACCCGTAACATACTCCATGGTCTTATCCACTTTGGGGTTAGTGAATATTCGCGAAGTATCTCCATATTCGATGAGTTTTCCAAGGTACATGAAAGCCGTGTTATCAGAGACTCTGGCTGCCTGTTGCATATTGTGAGTCACGATAAGAATGGTGTACCGACCTTTCAATTCGTCCATCAAATCCTCTATCTTGGCTGTTGCCACGGGGTCCAGGGCTGAACACGGCTCGTCCATGAGTAGTACGTCCGGTTCCCCCGCAATTGCCCGGGCAATACAAAGCCTCTGCTGTTGTCCACCAGATAGGCCCAGGGCATTGTCCTGGAGGCGGTTCTCCACCTCTTCCCAAAGTGCTGCGGCCTTGAGGGCCGACACCACGGTGTCCCGCAAGATTCTTTTGTCACGAACACCGTCCACCCGAAGAGGATACATAACATTGTCCGCAATGGACATGGGAAACGGGTTGGGCTTTTGAAAAACCATGCCCATTGTCTTCCTGAGGCCGATCACGTCGACCGAGGGGCTGTAGATGTCTTGCCCATCGAGATAAATGTTCCCTGTGGTCCGTATTCCGTCAATGAGGTCGTTCATGCGGTTGATAGACCTCAACAAGGTGGATTTACCGCAGCCGGAAGGGCCGATAAGAGCAGTCACCAGGCCTCTTTCAACGCTCATGTTCACGTCAAAAAGCGCCTGATTTTTCCCGTAATAGAGGCAGAAATCCTGTATTGACAACAGTGACCCCTGAGGACTTGACTCGGTATGATAGACGGTTTCTGATGTTTTGAGGGCTATCGGCATGAAGGCCGCTCCTAGAAATGTCCTGTAAAGAATTTTCGTTTCAGCCTGTTCCTAATCATTATTGAAGCCGCGTTCATGGCAAAAACCAGACTTATCAGGAGAAGGGTTGTGACGTAGACCATTGGCTTGGCCGCCTCAGAGTTTCTAGACTGGAAGGCCACGTCAAAAATGTGAAATCCCAGGTGCATGAAACTACGATCCAGGTGGATGTAAGGGAAAAATTGGTCTACAGGCAACTCAGGGGCCATTTTTACTACGCCGATAAGCATCAGGGGAGCCACCTCCCCCGCTCCACGGGCCATGGCGAGAATGAGTCCCGTCATTATCCCCGGCATGGCTCTCGGCAAAACAACATACTTTATTGTCTGCCATTTCGATGCCCCACAGGCCAGAGACCCTTCCCTGAGGGACTGCGGCACCGCCGCCAGGGCCTCCTCTGTGGCCACAATGACTACCGGGACCGTCAGCAAGGCAAGCGTCAGCGACGCCCATAGTATGCCGCCAGTACCAAAAGTCGGTGTGGGTAGCCTCTCAGGGAATAAAAGCTCGTCAATGCTGCCTCCAAGCACGTACGCAAAAAAACCGAGACCGAAGACTCCGTAAACTATTGACGGGACTCCGGCAAGGTTGTTGACGCAGATTCGCACCAATGATACGAGATGTCCCTGCCTCGCGTATTCGCGTAGATACAGTGCGCCGACGACTCCGAACGGGGCCACACACAAGGCCATGAGGACTGTCATGCAAAACGTCCCGAAAATGGCGGGCATCACGCCTCCCTCAGTGTTGGCCTCACGGGGTTCGTGAGTCAAAAACTCCCACCATCGGGAAAAATATATTCTGAGTTTTTCGCGAAAAGTCAGGATATTTGCGGGGTAAAAGCGAACTATTTCTGAGAGCTTTATGGTCTTTTCTCTGCCATCTGCATCCGCAAGCGTGATCGTATGTTTGGTGTCGTTTTTCTTGATGCTGGCAGCCTCTTTGGAAAGTTCGGCATGCCTCGCCTCGAGCTTCGCTGATTCGGTCCTAAATCCCTCTGAGGCACTGTGATACTCTGGGCTGTCCTTGCCGCGATCAAGTTCAACTTTTCTCAGTTTAAGCCTGCCCTCATCCAGAAAATAATTTATTGCTCCTATCTTGTTGCGTTCAATATCGAGAAGGCGTGCCCTTCGGTCTGCTGCTCGCCGGTGAGCTTCCTGAAGAGTCGACAGGCTCAGGGAGTCGCCCTGCACGACCCTGCCGTTGAGATCTATGGATCGTGTGGTACCGATGAAGGGCCCCCACTCGATCCGCTCGAAAAAAAACATGTCGGTGGGTGAGGTGACTTCCGCTATCTCGTAGTCGGGAATCCAACGAAAATCTTCATTGTAGAGATCAAAATTGCCGATCCGGTATAGGTCACGGCGTACAAATTCGCCGCGGCTTGCTATATCGTTACGCGTGTCCTCGCTCAGGTTTGCGAGCAATTCGGGGCCCGGCCTGTAAGTTTCTGATCGAAAAAGCTCCCCGGCAATCACTGATCCGCTTCTCAGGCGAACCTTGTCAATGGATTTGGGGAAAAAGGTTAGGAATCCATTATATGAAATCAGTGCCACGAAACCGACGATCATCAATATTCCTACTACCTGGGCGCCTCCCAAGACCCACAAGAAAGGCTCTCCCCTAGCCTTGATGTCCCAGTTCATGGACTTTCGAGGACGTTCCATGATTTCCTCGGGCGACGGGGGCAGCTTGTCTGATTGTTCTTTGAAATCGTGGTTTTTTTCCGCGGCGTACCCCTTCACCCTCTAATGCTCCTCATATTCAGTACTGTCTTCTGTTCGGGCCGTTTCACAACTGCATGGCTCTTTTTCGGAACCGAAGGCGTACTAGTTCGGCAAATGTATTGATGACAAAAGTCATGGCAAAAAGCACGAGTGCGGTCAGAAACAGCACCCGGTAGAGAGACCCGTCTTTTGGGGCTTCCGGTAGTTCTACGGCGATGTTTGCCGACAACGCACGGAGTCCGCTGAATATGCTTAAATCCAGGATCGGTGTGTTGCCTGTCGACATCACCACTATCATGGTTTCACCCACGGCTCGCCCCATACCGATCATGATTGCAGTGAAAACACCGCTGATCGCTGTTGGCAAAACAATCCAGATAGCTGTTTGCCATGGTGTTGCCCCGCAACCCAGACTGGCCGAACGAAGATGTTCGGGAACTGCGTTGAGGGCGTCTTCAGCGAGGGTATAAATTATCGGAATAACCGCAAAACCCATTGCAAATCCCACTATGAGGGTGTTGCGTTGAACATAGGTGCCGACCACCCCTTCTCTCGGGTCCATCCCCACGAGATTCATCAGAACAGCCAGAACATACGAAACGGCAACGGTAACACCCACCATCACAAGCCATCTGAGAAGGTCCAGGAAAGCTGAGTAGGGCATCCGGAGCCGTCGAAAATAATCATTGAAGCGCCGGCCGAGCAGCCGGGTCGAAGAAAACACAACTGCCACCGCCACTACTGGAACGCTCAGCAGAAAAAGGAGAGGGGCTGCGTCGCCGTAATCTCTATTAAGCCAGGCCTTGAAGTTTCCTGCGAAGAAAACTCTCTCAAACATGGGACCGGCAGAATAAGCAGCGAACATTCCCGCCGATACCACAAAAAACATAAGGAAGAGCTTTGGCAATCCTTCGAGTCTCAGAGCCAAAACGGGGGGTACAATCTGCCAGAGACACGCTGCAAGAATCAAACAAACCGGCAGCACAACGAATGCCAGTATGATGGCTGCGATCCAGGTCTCTACTACCGGAGCCAGCACCAGCGCTGCAACAAACCCGAGCACAACCGATGGCAGAGAGGCCATGATTTCCATTATCGGCTTAACCTTTCCACGAGCGCGGAGAGGCAGGAACTCCGACGTGTAAA
>CAINUH010000474.1 GCA_903853735.1 uncultured Desulfomonile sp.
CGCTTGCGATACGGTTACTGGAAGAGAATATTGTTAAGATCTCTGATGCCGCATCCCTCTTAAAGGAGGCCAAGAAAGGACTTGTTACCGCACGGCTCGCACAGGGAAAGGAGATGATGCGGGAAGCCGACCTGTTCTATGCGAAACGAAGATATCTTGAGGCCAAAGAAGCGTATGAATTGGCACAGGATCATCTGAAAGAGACCGCTGAAATGGCATTGCAGTATAAATTATCAACCCTGCATGCCGTACTCAACCGGCTGGCCGAAACCTGCATGGAGAACAGCGAAGTGGCAACTGCAGCGCTTATGGACGAGAGTGTTGTCTCTCCTGCGATCGTTCCTGTTGACTCCGTTGAACAGACACCGCCAGTACCTGTCCGTCTGGTCAGATCAAAACCTGTTCTTCATCTTCCTAAAGAGAGCCCCGCTCAAAGGACGAATCCGGATACTCTCCCCCCGGAACTTGCGGGTATCTATCCCGAGTGGACCTACCTCGGCAAAGGTGGCTTTGCCCGGGTATTCCGGGCGAAGAGGACAGATGGGACTCCCATTGTGGTCAAGATCCCCCTCTATCTTGACACCTTGACCGGAAAGACGTTCATCGCCGAGATGCAGACCTGGAAAAAGCTGAGCCACCCTAATATCGTGAAGCTGTATGACTTCAACATCATGCCAATGCCGTACCTTGAGGAAGAAGCGTGTGACAGCACACTTGCAGACATAAAGAAACCCGTTGAACCCGAAGAAGCGGCATGGATACTCTTCAATGTCTGCGAAGGGCTCAAATTTGCCCATGCCCTGAAGATTGTCCACCGGGATCTCAAGCCCGGAAACATTCTCATAAAAGACGGCGTTCCCAAGATATCGGACTGGGGGCTCTCGCGGGTTCTCACTGAGGTGACAACCGCGACTTCGATGGCATTTACGCTGACCTATGCTGCCCCGGAACAGATCAGTGGTGGCCTGAAGGATGAAAGAACGGACATCTGGCAACTAGGGGTAATCTTCTACGAACTGTTGACAGGCAAACTGCCATTCGAAGGAGAGAGCATGATTGGTATCAGGAAAAATATCATGACAAAAGATCCAAAACCCCCGGGTGAGATCCAACCGGGAGCAGAAGTGCTTGACCCGGTTGTGAGGCAGTGCCTGGCAAAGGATCCAAAAGAACGGTACCAGTCGGTCGTTATCCTCGAAAGAGCCCTTGCAAAGTTCCTCCAGATCACCTATACGGAATCGTTGAAAATCAGCACTACTACCCACGATTATTCACGATCTGCTCACCTGACCGGGGCACTCGTCCTGACACATTTGAGAACCGGAGACCTTGCGAATTCCTATAATTATCTCCAGGACCTTATCCACTATGCACATGGCGATGTGAAGGGGAAAGCCCGGGAATTATCCGAACAGGTCGAGTTACGGATGGAGATGGGACTCTCGGAAATTCCCGAAGAGCTCATCCAGAAAGCGGAGTCTATTGTTCACGAGATCGATCTTGGCTTAGTGACACGCGACAAAAAAGAGGATTGACGCAAAAATTCGTCAGAAGTTAAGTACCAATGTATCGCCGTAATCCCGTTGCGCTCACTGACTGAATATCGCTTTATTCAGGGTTTGAACTTTTTTCCCGTGAAAGTCTCTCTGTTACGTCACCGGGAGGGAAACGTTCATCATTGACATACCATA
>CAINUH010000475.1 GCA_903853735.1 uncultured Desulfomonile sp.
ACTCTGCATTTTCTGCCATCAGGAAGAAGAACCCTGGATCTTTCTCCAAATCAGGTTGTTGAATCTTGCTGGGGTCCGGGACAAAGTCCGTGTTTTTTGCGCCTGATGCAGCCGCAGTGAACGCGAGCAGTATTACAGTCATCAATAGCGTAGCTTTCGAAAATGGTTTAATGTTATTCATGGTCCTGTCCTCAATGTTGAGCAAACTTCCTGAGCACTAAGGGATCCCGGAAGCCCGCAGTTTTCCGATAGCATCCTCATACGGTGGATGACCGAAGACGGCACTGCCGGCCACGAAGACGTTTGCGCCTTCTCTGACTAGATCCGGCGCTGTTCGGGGACTGACTCCCCCGTCGATCTCAAGGAGAATCTCATGCCCGGATCTGTCGATGATTTCACGGATGGCCCTCACTTTTGGCAGCATACTTCTTATGAATGTTTGACCTCCAAATCCGGGGTTGACCGTCATTATCATGATCACGTCGAGTTCCGTCATGACATGCTTTACCGCCTCTACGCCGGTGGACGGGTTCAACGCTACTCCCGGCCTCATACCAAGTTCACGTATCCGCGTGAGAGTTCTATGCAGGTGATTAGTTGCTTCCGGATGCACGGTAAGGATGTCGGCTCCGGCTGCTCGAAAGTCGTCCAGATAGTGGTCCGGATCCACAATCATAAGGTGGACGTCCAAAGGAATTTTAGAAACCTTTTTTACCGCCGAAACCACCAAAGGGCCTATTGTGATATTCGGAACGAAAAGGCCATCCATGACGTCCAGATGAAGCCAATCCGCTCCTGATTCCTGAACTGCCCGAACCTCGTCTCCGAGGCGCGTGAAATCAGCGGAAAGTAAGGAAGGTGCAACCAGAATATTGTTTTTTGCTGCCATGAAATTCCTCAAAAAAGCCGGGTCAGAGATGGTGACGCTCATTGTTTCACGTCACGTTCGCGATACCGGTGGAGACCAGACTTGAGCCGTTAGCGAAAAAACGGCGTGACTACATTTCAACACCGTTGATCCGGTAGCCGCATTTCGGACAGAGGCCGGACTCACTGGTACATTTCTTTACGCTGTAGCCGACCCTATCGATGAGAAGACCAGAGCAGCCGGGACAAAAAGTTTTCTCACCGGGATCGTGCGGAACGTTTCCTGTGTACACGTAATCCAGCCCTTCCTCAAGGCCGATTTGCCTAACGTGCCTGAGAGATTCCACTTCGGTGGGAGGCAGTTCCTGCTCCTTGTACCGCGGGTAAAAGCGGCTCACATGCCACGGCGTTTCCTTTCCCAGGTCGGTCCGGATGAATCCGGCCAGTTCTCGAACTTCTCCGGGATCGTCGTTGAGCGTCGGGATCAGCAGGGTTGTTACCTCCACCCATATTCCCAATTGCTTCATGAACCGTAGCGAGTCCAAGACCCCCTCAAGACGGGCGTTGCAGTACTTCTTGTAGAATCGATCGCTAAACGCTTTCAAGTCCACATTTGCCGCATCAATTAACCCCTTGGAGTCCTCGAGCATTTCCCGAGTCATATACCCGTTGGTAACCCAAACATTTAGTAGTCCCAGCTTTCTGGCCTCTACCATTGTGTCCCTGGCCAGTTCATAGTAAATTGTCGGTTCCGTATAGGTGTATGCGATACTCCTGCAGTTGGCGCTGACTGCCAGTCCGGCTATCTGTTCGGGAGAGTACTTGTCTCCGACTATGCGCCCGACTTCTCTAGGCATTTGAGAGATTGAATGGTTTTGGCAGAATGAACACCGAAAATTGCACCCCACTGTGGCGATGGAAAAGGATTGAGTTCCGGGCGCGAAATGAAAGAGTGGCTTCTTTTCGATTGGATCCACGTTAGTGGAGACCACCTTGTCGTACACGAGCGTATAAAGAGTTCCTTCCTCATTAAGACGGACGCAGCAGATACCCTTCTTGCCGGATTCGACCGTGCATCCGTGCCGGCAGAGGTGACATTTTACAAAATGTGAGTCCAGTTTTTCGTAAAGAGCTGCTTCTTTCATCGCGTGTTCTCCCCGAGACTACCCAAGATCCAACACCGACTTCCTGACGGTTTCCAAGA
>CAINUH010000476.1 GCA_903853735.1 uncultured Desulfomonile sp.
CCGTACACCGGGTAACGGCAGTGCATTGCTGCACCACCGTCCCCTAAGAACCGTGCAAGCGACTTTCACCGCACACGGCTCAAGCCTCGAATAAGGCGCCTTCAGGCACCCGGCAACTCAACGGTGTCGATTTTCTCATCTTTTTCTTTCGGGCGGTGAAGTACTCTGCCCACGCTGGATCGTATGGGTTGGCCTTCGTTCTGATTTTGACATGTCGCCGGATCGGTATGCTGGCTTCTATGAAGAGCCTATGCTCTCCATTATTACCAGCATTGTTGGCGATGAACATCCATTTTCTATCCTTTCGGGTATGGAAGTACTTGTCCATGACCCATTGGAAGTTTTTCTTGGGATGTCGTCGTTTCGCCCATTTCCAGAGCATTGACCAGATTTCAGAGTCATTGTGAGCAAAAACGTCCTTAGCGACGGAGTGCCGGTGGTAGTTCGCCCAACCCCGCAGAACGGGGTTGAGGATACCAATGAGATCCACCTGCTTGATCGCCTTGTTCGTCTTGATGATTTCCCTAACCTTGGAGAGGTGGGCTTTGGTGTTCGCTTTCGACGGTTTGATGAGTAGCTTCCCGTTGTACTTGCGCACATTCCAGCCGAGGAAATTGAATCCTTCCGTGATGTGCGTTATCTTGGTCTTTTCCTGTGAGAGGCTCAGACCTCGTTCTGCCAGAAAGGTAATCAGTACTGGCATGACCTCGTTTTCCAGCCACTCTTTCGAGTGTCCGGTGATAACCAGGTCGTCCGCGTAACGCACCAAGTGCATTTTCAGCCTTTGTTTCGGCGCCTGCGGAAATGCCATTGCAAGCGTCTTTTCAAGGCCGTCCAATGTCATGTTAGCCAGAGCCGGACTGATAATACCACCTTGCGGCGTACCGGCTACTGTAGGGAAGAGCTCGTGCTTGAACACGAATCCTGCTTTAAGCCATCGGCGGAGGATCGTAGTGTCAACTGGAATGTTGTCGATCAACCACTCATGACTGATAGCATCGAAGCATGCGGCAATATCGGCCTCAAGCACCCATTGAGCGGAATCGCGTTTGGCGAGGCAGATGAAACATTGTTCTGCCGCGTCAGCCGTTGACCGCCATGGCCGGAACCCGTAGGAGTTGCCGTCTGCGGTTGTTTCCGCCACAGGTTCTAGTGCAAGCAAGTAAAGCGCTTGCATAGCCCGGTCTTTCATTGTCGGGATACCGAGAGGTCGGGTCTTGCCGTTTTTCTTCGGGATGTGGATCCTTCGGAGCGGAAGAGGCTTGTACCCCCTCCGCTTTAGTGACGCTATTGCATTGGTCTTTGTTTTTGGTGTTTTCCAGATGTCGTTGTCGACTCCCGGGGTGTGTTTACCCCTGTTCATCGTCACCCGTTTGACGGCAAGAGCCTTGCCGCTAAACGAATGGGTCAGCAACCACTGCAAGGCTTTTACCTTACCATGACGGCCTTCCTTTGTTGCCTTTACAATACGGGCCTGAAGCCTCTTGACCTGTTGGATGACTCGGTACCAGTTGATCCCTTGCCATGTAAAGCCGGAAGGTGCACATACAGTGTTTGCCGTATTCATTTGCTTCCCTTCAACAAAAAAGGTTCTCCAAGTTTTCTTGTAAAGCGAGACCACGGGGAAGTCTGCCCGTTTTCACGTGGAGCGATGTTTCAGTCCCTATCCGTCCGATTACAGGACGGCATTCGCTTCCTCCCCGATCTTGTGCCCACACTCCCATGGTTGTTCCTTACGGTTCGACTGCCCGACATGATTGGGCGAAAGTATGGGATTTCCGTGTTCCGCGTATAAAACATGCGGACGGGTTAGGCTTCGTCTGTCCATCGGCGGGTTTTATTGGCCGTGTATGCACAACTCCAAGGGGCATACCAACCCGCGTACCTTTTGGTCAAGCGTTTCAGTGAGCTTTCGCTTGTCACACTTCACGATGGTTTCGACGATTCACATGTGTTAGCCATACCGCCCTCCCCCTTGTCCCTCTCCGCCTGCTACTGGCAGATTCGGCATTTCCTCGCGGATCAGCCTACAGTTTCCTGCGGGTGCGTTTCCGGCAGCTTCACACAGG
>CAINUH010000477.1 GCA_903853735.1 uncultured Desulfomonile sp.
ATTAACGAACCTTCTCGTAAGGATAAGGACCAACATAATGGCGAAAATCCGTTTAGCGATGGTTTTGTATGAGAAACCACACCAAACATACACCATCAACATTGAGCACCAACTCACCTTAGCCTTTGGAGGGTAACATCTTGAAATAACACGACAGCCCATTTTGAATGCAAATGCAATTGGCTCTCCAGCTCAATAACGCCCCGTTATCATTGGAGAGTAAACCGGACAGTTGTGATTCCATCCTGTTTCCTTGAATCTTGCGGTATTTGCTTTAGCGTGAAAGAGTTGCCAGGTGCCCCATGAACGGCTGTTCAATCGTGTTGTTCGGCTCTTCGGAGCCATCAGTAACCACGGCGCCGTCACGGATGCGAATGACTCGGTCGCAAGCAGCGCCGATATCTTCCTCATGGGTGACCAGAATTACAGTGAATCCCTGGTTAACGAGATCTCTCAACTGCTCCACGACAATGTCCGTGTTCTTCTGATCCAACTGGCCGGTGGGTTCGTCTCCAAGGATCAGAGAGGGATTGTTAACCAAGGCCCTTGCGATTGCAGCGCGCTGACGCTCGCCTCCGGACAGGCGGTTCGACCAGTGATCCACCCGGTGGGACAAACCAACACGGCCCAGGGCTTCCAATATTTTCTTTCTCCTCTGGCCCCTGTCGGCCTCTGCATAGATCAGCGGCAACTCGAGATTTTCGAACACTGTGGAATTTGCAAGGAGATCACAGCTTTGAAAAACAAAACCCATCTCTCGGTTACGAAACAAAGCCTGCTCCTCTCTGGAAAAACTGAGAATATTCTGCCCCTTGAAAGAATAAACTCCTGATGTGGGGGGATGGAGCAATCCGAGGACATACAGGAGGGTCGATTTCCCTGATCCGGACGGCCCCATAATTGCTACCATCTCGCCTTTGTAAATCTTGATGGTTGCCGCTTTCAACGCGTGAATCACGGTGCCGCCGTCCTGGTAATCTTTAGTCAGGTCAAGGGTTTCTATAATAAGCTCGTTTTCCATGCGAGATTTCCCTGTCCGCAATCAAAATGTAATATCGGTAGTAATATAACTCATTGAGGAACTAATGACTACGCTGTTGTTTGCCTGTAGACGATTTTGCCCAGTTCAGGGTGAACCTGTGGTATATTAATTCCATGTTTCAAACAGTCAAACATGTACAGGGCAGCCGAGGAGCCTTCGTAAAGCTTGTATATCTCGATTCGGACGATTACTCGGTGATCGTGCGTCTCCCTGAGGATGGGAGACTCCATCACAGATATATTGGGCCGGATAACAGTAAGGCCGAGGAGGTTTTCGACTTGGAGGCTTCCAAGCTGGAGGCCTTCGATAAAGGTAACTGATTGGGCCGGCTGTTCCATGCGTGCCATCCCTGCATTTTCAGTCCTTGCACGGGATGGTCCAAGCTGAGCAATCGATGGTTGGCCGGAAACATGGCCCGACGCGCATAATTGATCAGTTCTGACGGATATTTTGACTTATTTGCGCCACCTTAAGGAGCATTACTCATGGCAAAGGTGCGTCTCGAAAAAGAATGGCGAATTTGGGCGTCCTTGGGCGCCTTCTTTCTCCTGCTTGTGGTATATCTTTACATGGCTAGTCGCCCACCCACGGAAGGCGGCGAACAGTTGTGGAAAGTCATGAAAGTGGCGGACGCTCAGAATCTGAGTCTCAAGGGCTCCGGAAACATCATTCAGTTCAAACTGGCCGGTTTGCGCATACCTTCGTCTCAGAACGAAGCGGCGAAAGAATTCCTCGCCAAGTCGCTCGATGCAAAATGGGTGCGGATGAAAACCCTGCGGGAGAACCCGGACGGAGTGAAAGAGGGCTTTGTGTTCCTCGCGGGGGAAGACATGAACGCGAGATTGGTACGGTTGGGGATGGCTGAGATCGATCGAGATGATGCTGCTTTTGATGTTAGACCGTACATAGAACTGGAACTGGAAGCCAAGAGAGAAAAGAAAGGACTCTGGCGCTAAGTACTCTCTGGGGAAATACAGTATGAAGATCCTCATTGTGGGTTCAGGGGGACGTGAGCATACGCTGGCTTGGAAGCTTGGCCAATCGGATCGTGTGAGCGAAATTATAGCTGCCCCTGGGAATGTCGGAATAGCGTCTGAACCGAAATGCAGACTTGCTCCCCTGCATTCCGAAGACATTCCCGGACTTCAAAAATTCGCTCTGTCCGAGAAGGTGGATCTTGTCGTTGTCGGACCGGAGGCCCCTCTCGTGGCCGGCCTTTCCGACGCGTTTCAGGCTGCCGGGCTAAAGGTGTTCGGCCCATCTGGCAAGGCGGCTCTCCTCGAGGGAAGCAAGGTTTTTGCAAAAAATCTTGTTAAGAAATACGACATTCCGTCTCCCTCTTTTGCAGTATTTGATGACATGACATCCGCGGCCGACTATTTGAAAGGAATTTCAGGACCGATAGTAGTAAAGGCAGACGGCCTGGCCGCGGGCAAAGGTGTCTTTGTTTGCCGGAATCAAGACCAATCCCTTGACGCACTCAAGATAATTATGAAGGACAGGGCTTTCGGAGTCGCCGGAAACACTGTGGTCGTAGAGGAATGCCTTGAGGGAGAAGAGGCTTCGTTCATTGCCGTAACAGACGGAAAAACCGTTTTACCCCTTGCGAGTTCTCAGGACCACAAACCTATCTTTGACGCAGACCAGGGCCCCAATACGGGTGGAATGGGGGCCTATTCCCCAGCTCCCGTGGTCACCCCTGAACTTCACGACCAAATTATGAATCAGATTATGATCCCTGTTGTGAGAGCACTTGAAATGGAGGGATCCACGTATCTTGGCTTCTTGTACGCGGGTGTCATGATTCGAGACGGGAAGGCGCAGGTTTTGGAATTCAACGTGCGCATGGGGGACCCCGAGGCCCAACCACTCCTCTTTAGAATGAAAAGCGATCTCGTCCCGTTAATGATGTCAGCCGTCGAAGGGTCTCTGGCAGGCAAACAAATCGAATGGTTGCCCGAAGATGCTGTCTGTGTGGTCATGGCATCCGGAGGTTATCCCGGTTCGTATGAGAAAGGCAAGAGGATCACAGGAATTGAAGCAGCCGATGCGATGGAAGGGGTTAAAGTGTTTCATGCCGGCACAGGGCTCGGACCGGACGGATATGTCACTTCCGGGGGCCGCGTGCTGGGAGTAACTGCTGGAGCCTTGGGAATCGGACCGGCAATTGAAAGAGTGTACCAGGCCGCGGAGAAAATTCGGTGGGACGGGATGCAATACCGTCGAGATATTGGGAAAAAAGCTCTCAATAAAATGTGAGAATTCGCCGAGACAAGACCAGCCTGGTTCGACGCAAGCCGACCTTCATATTCTTAATCAATTCGCTTCGCAAAAACGACCATGTCCGGGGCTTACGGAAAGACACCCGGACATGCCACAATGAAATGCTCGCCTGTTGATCGGAATTATACCTGCTTAAATGACGTAATGGAAGAACAAAAGTGGGCTGCGCCGATTGGATGATTTAGTGCCCAATGATGACTTTCGACCATAACTTCCGGTTTTGGTTTATTTCGGTCACCCTTGCCGTGTGTGACCTTCAAGGTAGTATCAAAAAAATAAGCCCGTTCGGAAACGGGCCAAAGGAAGGATTAGGTTTGGTTTATCGCTGAGGATGGAAACAATCATATTATAGAAATGTTGTCAAGTTTTTTTAATCAACTAAATTATGATTATTTAGTTTTTATTTTAGCTGATTATGTTAATATATTAATATAACGCAGTAAGTAGCTTGTTGATAATCTACGTTGAATAGAAT
>CAINUH010000478.1 GCA_903853735.1 uncultured Desulfomonile sp.
CGCCGGAAACACCACTACCGTAGTTTTGGGTACAAGGCATATCCGGACAGGTACTATTATGATTCCTTGGGCCTGTACGAAGTTCCAACCAAGGCTCCTTGGGTACAACATGTGAAGGCATCCGGATGAAGATAATCGGTAAGCCGTATTCGTTATGTGAAGGCTGCACTTATGTTGCGTAGGATCTGTATCATGCCGTATTTTTAAGAGATGTTTATTGTGGACAGCACATAAGCAAATTCGATTAAGTGGTTGGATATCCGATAATCTAACAAAAAGGAGGTCCAACCATGTTAGAAAGATTATTCAAGTATCCTTCCGTCCTCGCTCGTCACAGAAATGCTCCGCTTTTTGAAGAACGTGAGCGTTATCTCAGGTACCGTGCGCAGCAGGGTTGCGCAAACAATACTCTGCTGCGCATTGCCAGAGAGCTTCTCACGGTTATTCAGTCACTGGACGTACCCTCTGAGTCGCTGGTTACGACTGAGCAGATCCGCGCAGCAGCAGAGAGATGGGCAAGACAACAATGCCGCCGTGGCCGTGCGCACTGCTTCAGATGGTCCCGCGAACTGTTCGTTCAAGTTGCCACTGACTGGCTACGTTTCCTCGGAAGATTGGATGAACGCTCTGCGGAACCGCTACCTTTTGAATGGGTAATAGAAGAGTTTTGCGGGTGGTTGAGCACAGAACGCGGCCTATCTTCAGTAACCATTGGCAACTATTCATGGCATCTTAAACGGTTTTTACAGTGGTGTGAAGAACACGACCGTCCCTTAGCCAGCATTCAGATTTCGGATGTTGACACCTTCTTGGGATCACACGGCGATAAAGGATGGTGCCGTGTCTCCATTGCCTCCTCCGCCAAAGCACTCAAAACATTTTTCAACTATGCAGGCCAGCGTTCTTGGTGCCATCACTTAATAGCTTCTACAGTCCAGGGGCCTCGTCTCTTCTCACAGGATACTCTGCCTTCGGGTCCAACATGGGAGGAGGTTGAACACCTTATCAGCTCCATGGCGCCAGACCAGCCCCGCGACATTCGTGATCGCGCCATTATTTTCCTTCTCGCACTTTACGGTCTGAGATCGAGCGAAGTCAGACGACTCCGTCTCGAAAATATTGACTGGGAAAACAGCCGACTATCCGTATATCGCTCCAAACAGCGAAAAGTACAAACATATCCACTGCTCCCAACTGTTGGGCAAGCGATCATCCACTACTTGCGAACAGTGCGACAGCAAAGCTCCCATCGGGAGATATTCTTGACTCTCAGAGCCCCACTCCATCCGCTTTCGGTCGGTGGTCTCTACAACATTGTCAGCCGATGCATCGCGAATGCTGAAGTTCAAACGAGGCACAAAGGACCGCATACATTACGGCACGCCTGCGCTATGCATCTGGTCTCAGGAGGGCTATCTCTTAAGGAAATCGGTGACCATCTTGGACACCGAAGCACCTCTGCTACGCGAATCTACGCCAAGGTAAACCTCCCAAAATTGCGACTGGTAGCCGATGTCGATTTAGGAGGGTTACAATGAAACTTTCTGAACTCACCACCGAATACGTCGCCCTCAAGCAATCCCTTGGGATGCGCTTTCGAACAGAAGCCGTCATCCTTAATGCGTTTTGCCGAGCAATGGGGAATATCGACATTGCACAGGTTAGTCCCGAATCAGTGCAAATCTATCTCGCCGGCACAGGGCCGATCACTACTTTCTGGCACCGAAAGTTTGAGGCCCTCAGCGGATTCTACCGCCATGCCATGAGCCGGGGACATATCTACATTTCTCCATTGCCCACTACCATCCCTAAACGTCCACCAACCTTCCAACCCTACATATACAGTCATGATGAATACCGCAGATTGGTTGAAATGACTAATATCCTTTATAAAAGTCAGAGATGCCAGGTGCAACCTCCCACATTTCGTACCCTCCTACTTCTTCTTTATGGCTCAGGCCTTCGTATTAGCGAGGCCCTATCCCTCACGCTGACTGACGTGGACTTGCCAGAGAGTCTGCTTACCATTCGCAATACCAAGTTCTTTAAGACCAGATGGGTGCCTATTGGCCCCCAACTGAACACTTTGCTTGCGGTTTACGCAAAGGTCCGACGAAAGCTCCCTCGCCCTGCCCGAGACGAATCCGCTTTTTTTGCTACACGTGGCGGAATGGCTCTGCCACGACGCACTGCGGAACGGATTTTTCGCCTCCTTTGTGAACACGCCCGTATTCGCCGAACAGATGGGGGGCGTTTCCAACCACGCCTCCACGACATCCGTCACACGTTCGCACTCAACCGGCTTATTTCCTGGTACCGGGAAGGTGCAGACGTGCAAAGTCTGCTGCCCTGCTTGTCAACTTACTTGGGACACGTCGATGTCACGGCTACCCAACGCTACCTCACAATGACACCGGAGCTTTTGCATGAAGCAAGTCTGCGCTTCCAACGATATGCACTGGAAGGAGGACACTCATGAAGACCATCTTCTTTCTCGCTCCATGGATCCATCGATTTCTTCTGGAATATCTTGTCAATGATCGCAATCTCGCACACAATACTCAGGTAAGCTATCGTGACACTCTGGTACTGTTCCTTCCATTCGCAGCGAAAAAGCGCGGCAAATCCTTAGATCAGCTCGCCATTGAAGATATCTGCGCAGATACTATTCGCCAATTCCTCCTTGAACTTGAACAAAAGCGTTGCTGCTCAATCTCCACACGTAATCAACGCCTCGCTGCCCTCCATGCCCTTGCACGCTTTATCGGCGAGCGCAACCCGGAACATATCGCATGGCTTGCCGAAATTCGCTCGGTACCATTTAAGAAAACCTCCAATCCCTCCATGGCTTATCTCGAAAAACAAGAAATGGACGCATTGCTCAATGCCCCAAACAGTCAACGATCGCAAGGTCGTCGAGATCATGCATTGCTGCTTTTTCTGTACAATTCAGGTGCCAGGGCATCCGAGGCAGCGCAGCTCACCATTGCCGATCTGGATCTTGACGATCCTCCCTCTGTCACACTTGTGGGCAAAGGAGGCAAAGTGCGCCGCTGCCCATTATGGCCGCAAACGGCTATTAAATTGACCCCTCTCATTGCCGGACGAGATCTCCGTGAGCCAGTTTTTCTAAACAACCGCAGGCAGCACATCACTCGGTTCGGAATCCGTGCTCTCGTTAAAAGATCAGTTCAAGATGCGTGTCGAAAGTTGCCCGGTTTATACGCCAAATCCATCAGCACTCACACCATCAGACACACTACCGCCGTGCATCTATTACGTTCCGGTGTTGACATTAACACTATCCGGGCCTGGCTTGGTCATGTCTCTCTCGATACCACAAACATATATGCAGAGGTCGATCTGGAAATGAAGGCCAAAGCGCTAGCCCGATGCGAGTTTCCGCAATCATCTGAGGTCGCTGTCGAACATTGGTCTAACAATTCTAAACTGCTGACTTTTCTAAAGTCACTCTAAAACTTGGCATTTCGCTTATGTGACGGCCGCACATGCCTATACTTTACAAGATCAACAAGTTACTCTTGTTACGCAACATAAGTGCGGCCTTCACATAACGAATACGGCTTACCCTTTGCACCTCCCTCCAGCTACGTGGGCGAACTACCGAACTCCCACCGTCGGACTTTAACCGACAAGTCACACGTTTTACACGGCATACCCTACTTATCTGCACTCTTAAACTGTACTGAGTTTCAAGGATTACCGATAGAAGGGTGTGTGACAAATTGTTTCATGCCCGCAGACATTAATGTGCGAGAGAGAGTTTCCCTTTGCAATAGGTTGAAAAGAATTCGGCTGACTCTGTTCAATCGGGGACGGTTCTGTCAGGTCTTCTTTATCTCGTCCAGAGAGATGCTGTCAACAATGTTAAACATGGGAAATTCAATAAGCCGTATGATTTTGTCCTCTCGGATTCTCCGGCCCAAATTATCAATGACGACCTTGACGTCAGGCCTGAGTGCATTGTCCCGGTTGATCGCCACGACCTCACAGACCCATCCGTTGTTGAGAAGTACATGGCATCCTTCGGGATAGAGGGTTATTTCTTCCAGAAAGGCTTTTATGATATCGGCGGCGAAGGCGGATTCCTTAAATCCGGTTATCAATTCCCGGGTCGTAAAGGTCTGCTTCAGTGCCCGCCGGTTCGGGCGATGGTGTGTCATGGCCTCATAGGCGTCCACTAAGCAGATCAACCGGGTATAATTGTGCATCTCTTGCATCCTGAGACCCCGGGGATAGCCCGTCCCGTTTCCTCTTTCATGGTGCTGATAGACCACTTCGGGAAGCCAAGGGCGCTCACGCTCGAAAGGTGCCAGGATATCTTTTCCGATCCTTGAGTGATCCTTCAGCATGTC
>CAINUH010000479.1 GCA_903853735.1 uncultured Desulfomonile sp.
ATAACAAAATCCTTTTGCCATGGGAATGTAGGTAATATCTGCTGCCCAAACAGTATTGGCTTCCGTGATCGAAAGCCCTCTCAAAAGATAGGGGTAGATCGTATGGTCGGGATGCGGTTCCGAGAGGCGGGGTTTCTTATAGATCGCTTCTATCCCCATTTTCCTCATCAGGGTGCGGATATGGCTTCTGCCAACCTTGTAGCTCTTGTTCCAGAGTTCGTTCTTGATGCCTCTGCTGCCCATAAAAGGGTACTCCAGATGAATCTCGTCCATGAGACGCATGAGATTCCTATCCCGATTGCTTACCGGTACAGGGCTGTAGTAGATGCCTGACCGGGAGAGGTTCAACAGTCGGCACTGTCTTGTGAGTGGCAATGGATGCTCCCTGCTGATCATTTCTTTGCGCTCGGCCCGTCTACACGTCCGAGCGCGACGGATAAAAAATCATTTTCCATCGTGAGTTCTCCAATCTTAGCGTGGAGTTCCTTCGTGTCGGGCACCTGGGTTTTCTTATCTTTATCGAAAACCTCTGATGCCCCGTCCAAAAGCTGCTTCTTCCATGTCGTGATCTGATTGGGATGGATCTGAAAACGCTCCGCTAATTCTATAAGGGTGCGCTCACCCTTGACCGCCTCCAAGGCCACCTTGGCCTTGAATCCTGCTCCGTGATTCCTTCTCGTACGTTTTACCATAGTTGCTGCTCCTTTCTGTGTCATTATAGAGCAGCTTTACCACTTATGTCACTGTCCAGTTTTGCCAGACCGGCTCAGTCAGTCAATGACCACCGCCTGAGGCGGTGGCTTGTATTTAGTCCTGGAAGGTACCATGGGTTTCTACTTATTTAATCGAACAAGCCTTTCTGAACCTGTTCAACTTCCTTTTCTTTCTTCTCTTGCCATTTCACATACTTTCTTATCTTGTCCTCGTCCAAACCCACGGTGCTCACACAGTAACCACGAGACCATAAATGCTGTCCCCAATACCGCTTCCCTAATCGGTCATATTTCTGAAACAGCCGGATGGACAACTTCCCCTTTAAATAGCCCATGATCGCAGATACCGAATACTTCGGTGGAATGGAGACCACCAAGTGTATGTGATCTGCCAAAATATTCAGCTCCAGAACCTCCACCAGATCCTTCTGACGACACAGACTATACAACTGTTGCTTCGCATATTCCGCTACATCGTCTTTGAATATCCGATGTCGATACTTCGGGCACATCACTATGTGGTATTTGCATTCGTATATCGAGTGTGATAACTTTTTGAATCGACTTTTCATTTGTACCTCCCTCCAATGGTACCTTTCAGGAGGGAGGTACATTATAACAACTCAAACGGTTTAACCTGCTTATTGTACCACTACCAGAGGTAGTGGTTTATGCAGATTAATCAAATGTTTTTCGCTGTTCCGTGATTGAATTTAACATTAGGTAATCAATCACAATTATATGCGAACCAAGGAGAAGCGAAAAAGATTTTTGAGCTGCGGCGAAGCC
>CAINUH010000480.1 GCA_903853735.1 uncultured Desulfomonile sp.
ACATCATAGAGCAGCCGTTCAATTTGCAGGGAACTTGTCAGTCCATCAGTCCGCTTCTAACCCATTGTTGTCATTGGCGACCGGCAGCTTTCCTGCAGTGATTTTTCAATGTCTACCTGCTCCTTTCGACCCGCTATACAGTATGGATCATGTGAATAGCTGATATTGAGCATATAGTCAGTGATCTAGTGCGACGTGAATTGCGACCGTTGATCATGAACTGACCGTCGCTATTCATTCACGGCCTGACATGCGGCGGCTATAACTTTATCGGCGATGAAGTAACCCGATGCGCGCAATTCCAATAAGCTGGGCCGCACACTGGAAATCAGACCATGTCGCTTTGCCTCAACCAGAATCCCGGCTGTTCCCTTAACGGGAAGACCATAAACGTGTTGCGCAATCCGACGACCACGGCGCTCGTCGATGATCGCCACGCATGGCGACAGTTGACGCGCCAGACTGATAACTTCAGCCTCGCCCGCATCCAACTCCATCACCAAAAGTGGATCTGGAATCGGACTCACCCTCACGCGCGATTGCCAATAAGCATCTTGCAGAGATTTCGCACCTGGCTTGCCAATACCCGCGACCGCAACTTCGTTGAAAACCGTCTGAGGAATCCAGCATTCGACAAACAAAGCGGACAACAGACCAAGCTGATCGAGCAACGATAGCGCGATAAGAGGCCCGGAATTAACCACCGCTCGGTCAAGCATTCTGGTCAAACTCCATGATCATCTCATCGTCATCAAGAGATAACACTGGCACACCGGCGCGCCCAGCAGCTAGGAGAAATTCAACACGACCCATATCGCAAAGTTTACCGGCCTTGCCGGAACTCAAACGGCCAACCTCGAACAGTTTCAGCGCCAGCATGAATTTAGCCTCGCTCGCCAGCGATTCTGGTGATACTCCTGGAGATGCCAGCGCATCTATAGGTAATTCAAGCATAACGGTATTCATTAGTCAGCCCTCAGAAAAAATGTTGCAACATGTTTTATTATGGCATAACACGCTGATAATTAGTTCAGATGCCGCTGTTGTTGCAGATCAGATGAATGAACGTCATACTCGCTAAAGCGCTTGGACGCTTGGCGAGCGAAGCAAATATTTTTGGGGTTTGGCTGTCAGCGCCACAACAACGAAGGATATGCATGAGCAACCGAGACACGAAGCGGAGGGTCAAAGGTATCCCCCGATCAGCTACCATGAAGCAGAAATATGAGGTCGGTGCGAATCTGTCGCGTCCAGACCCGACACAGACGACGGAGGATGCCGAGGCCGTGGCATTACGCCGCTGGGCAGAGTTTCGCCTCGCTGTCGTAGGGCATCTCATTTTCAGTGATGTCGAGCGAGGCAAACTTCATGCAGAGTTGAAATTGCTTTCAGAAAAGAAATGGAAGCACCCGATCACCGGGAGGATAGTTATCTTCAGCTATCCGACGATTGAGCGATGGTATTACATCATACTCAACAATCCGGGGGC
Organism: uncultured Desulfomonile sp.; assembly: GCA_903853735.1. The sequence goes on from CAINUH010000480.1 coordinate 1,490, forward strand.
ACGTCTCCACACTAATAGACGAAGCACCCTAGGACACTTCTTTAGCCTCAGCGAGCAGGTTCGTCACTACCTGACGAGACAGGCGAAGGCGCACTCTTCGTGGAGCTACATTCTGCATCATCAGGCCTTGGTTCGGTACATGGAGGAGCATAAGTTGGGATCACCTCCTGTATATTCAACAGTCCGGCGTTACCTTCTATCACAAAGTTCCTCGCGAAACGTCTCGGTCGATGCTGTTGATGCTGTTGATGCGACGAACATTAAATTGAATAGGTTGGTTGCTCATCTGAGAAAATCACTTATCGTCCAATCCACTATAAACAGTTTGCTGAGAGTCCCTAAGCTTCTCTCAAATAATGCCGGACATTTGTTCAAGTTGTTTCGGTTCGGGCCAAACGAGAAAGTCTACGTTCTTTCTCGTCTCCAGGACTATAAGGCCGCTGGCGGCACATCACTAGAGTTTTGCTCTGGCGTTTGCATTTCGCAGCCCACTATCGAACTGTGGAGTGCATCATTCAAGAGATATGGAGAATCTGGATTCTGTGCGCGAAAACGCCGCAAGGTGTCGACACTCACCATTCACGCACAGGAGAACAAGGCCCGAATACTTGAGATATTCCACAGTCAGCCACATACTTTCGGCATCAATAGAGCGAGTTGGACTGGAGACAGTTTGGCAAAAGCACTTCACAGCAAGTTCGGGATAACGATCTCTGCTGTAACCGCCAGAAGGCATCTTCGTGACTCTGGGTATACGATGCGCAGGTCTCGACAAGTTCTCACAAGCCCTGATCCTGATTATCGGGCGAAGGTTGATGTCCTTGTTCAAACGCTGCGAACAATGAAGGACACCGAGATGTTTTTCTTTGTAGACGAACTTGGCCCTCTTGCAGTTAAGAAATATGGTGGCAGAATGTTCGTAAAAAAAGGAGAAACATTTGTCGTACCTCAACTTCAGACATCGAAGGGTTCGATCATTCTGGCAGGAGCTTTGAGTGCGACGACAAACCAAATGACATGGTGTTTTGTCCAGTCAAAAGATACTACGGCAATGATTGACTTAATTGATCTCTTATATAGCGAACATCGAGATAAGACTTGTCTCTACATCACTTGGGATGCAGCATCATGGCATGATTCCAACGCTCTTGTTGAATGGCTTGATGCCTTTAATCAAAAGACGATGGAAACGAAGGAAGGCCCCTTGATCTCACTGGTACCACTTCCCAGCTGCTCTCAGTTTCTTAACGTAATCGAGTCCGTATTTGGTGTAATGGCGAAGGCTGTCATTCATCATTCAAACTATCAGAGCGTGCATCAGATGAAGTCTGCGATTTCACAGCACTTTCAAGAGCGTAATAC
>CAINUH010000481.1 GCA_903853735.1 uncultured Desulfomonile sp.
CAAAGAGAAAAGGACTGGATAGTGTCTATCTGGAAAAGCAGCCGTATATGAAAGAGTTCTTGTCCTCTCCATCCACAGCGTTGATCAAGGTTGATGTTGAAACCTACCTTCTCGTCAGCCGTTTCCAAAACGTGACCATACTGAATATGAAACCATTGATGGCTTCCTCGGCATCGTGATCATCGGGTGATCCTGCGAGACCATATTACGAAAGCACTTCCTTGAGTGCCAGTCTTGCGGCAAGGTGTCCGCACATTCCATGAACCCCACCACCGGGCGGCATCGTATTTCAAGCGAGATGACATGTAGTCTGTCTCAAGAGCGAACCCTTACCTATAACCGAACCATCGCTTCGGCTCGTTGATCAGAGTTCTGATCTGGGCATTGTAGTAAACACTTCCGATTTCAGACCACCGCAGGCATTTGTCCACACACTCCTGATAGACGGTAATGTCGGCAGGAACTCCAAGGTCCACGGCCAGCGAAGTGAGCACATGGGTCCATATTCTTGTCTGAATCTTGGACCCGACCAACCGAAACGCGGCCTCATAGACTGGGTCGCCGGCGCGGGCCAATCCCAATATCTGCACGATCGTGCCCTCACTCTCCTCACGCGCGCTGAAACTGACGAAACCGCATTCCGGATGCCCCTGCGGCGTATTGAACGTGAACGAACGCTCGTCCGCATAGAGGACCATGACGCCGGTGGAGACGGGCCCCCCAGGCGTGGAAGAATCTATGAGCACGATCTCTCCCGCCTGGATGCCTCCAGGAGAAGGGTAGAAGCGGTTGAAAGATGGCTGGAAGCTTGGGAAGTTCTCCTTGAGAGCCACAATCGCCTCTTCAGGTGATATGATGGGATCACAGATGTGAAGACGGAAAACCTTCTGGCACAGACGACCGAACCCATTGACCGGACCAACCGCACGAAGACCATTGACGTTGAGATTTCTCGCCTCTTTGGGCATTGCAGGCACAAACAACTCGGAAACAGGTTTGGCCCAGCTTGTCAAATTAACCAAGACGTCAAGTTCCTCAACGGCCTGGAGAGACGATTGCCCTGCTGAAACACCAGCAGCCGACAGCGCATCAGTTTCACTCGCGTGGATCTGGATTGCCTGATCAAGCTCGGTAACCTTGAAAACTTGCCGAAGGTCGGCGCTAACTCCAAACGCTGACAGGGTCTGTCTCTTCGTCTTGGCACGCGCTGATAGCTTCACCAGCATACTTGCCCCCAGGCCGTTCACATTCCGAACCTGGGCACAGTTGAGAATAAGGTGTTTGGGATCTTTGGAACCGTTCCAGGCATAAGCAGCCACAATGGGGCGCTCATCGTGGTCCATAAGCTCCTCAGGCAGATCAATGACGCAGGCACCGCCATCCATGTAAACCGCGTTCATCTGGATTTCCGCATAGGGCTTTGCCTCTGCCTCGAGGACCACATTGATCCGCGCGGTCTTGTTTTCTGACTTCGCCGGATGAGTTTCGGCCAGACGATCTCTTGCGAGATTCAGCCTGTTTTCAAGTCCCGGTAAGATGCGGAGCGCGGTATTGACAAAAAAATCGCCCCCCATATTGTCGAGAAAAGCCAGTTGGCTCGCTCGGCCGACAAGCGCCTGAGCGTAGGTGGGGTACGCATGTGTGACGAGATTTAGCTTTTGCAGCGGCTTTTTCAAAGCCTTGATCACTTGAGCCTCATGAATGACTTCCGCCGCAGCCTCACCCAGGATGTGGGCGCCGATGAGCCGTCCTCGGCCATCGCAGAGGAACTTCGCCATTCCTGTTGTAGTCCCGTCTACCAATGCACGGCGCATGTTTGCGTAGTCAAACCGGTACACTTTGAGCCGGTATCCATATTTTGCGTGTG
>CAINUH010000482.1 GCA_903853735.1 uncultured Desulfomonile sp.
AGGGACCCCCATGCTACCATGTGCTAGAGAGTCGAGACTGGCCTCAACTGATACGAGAAATACACGATGATGCCCTTTTCCAGAGCGTACTGTTTCACCTGCGGAGAGGTTTGATGCGTAATCAACAATGAAACCACCGGATAGGGTCCTTGAGATTCAATAGCACTCACCAGAGTCACGAATTTGTCCACATCCCGCTTTTTCAGTTGTGTCTTCGCCTCACCCAGAATCGTGACGTGATTTCCTTCCTTGATGCCCTCCCCAATTATATTTGCCTCAACAAACTTGCCGTCCGACAATGGCACGAAGTCTCGACGCAAGTTTCCCAGCACTTTAATGGAGTGATCTGTGGCCAGCAATTGTGGAAGCGCCCAAATAGCCTCATCCTCCAGACGGTAACCCATGTTATGAGACATACTTCCCATTTGCTTTTGAACGTCTTGGACTCGCAATTCGGTGCGCGCCTGGGCCTGGGCCAGCTCTTCTACCCGCTGCGCCAGTAATCCCAGCTTTTGCTCGGTCCGCACCTGGGCCTGTGCAAGCTCCTCTACCCGCTGCGCCAGTAATCCCAGCTTTTGCTCGGTCCGCACCTGAGCTTGTGCAAGTTCCTCTACCCGCTGCGCCAGTAATCCCAGCTTTTGCTCGGTGCGCGCCTGGGCCTGTGCAAGTGCTAAAATATTCTCGCCCTGCATCTCCACCAACGACTCAAGCCGATGAAAATCAGCTCGCGTCGGAGAATCCGACAAATCCTCCACAAGGCGGTCTATCAGCCGAAACATGGGTTCCCGCATTTCTCGCGGAAATTCATCGACCAAATCACCGTAAATCATTATGCTCTCCTGTGACCATGACATCTCATAGAATCTATTGCCAAAACAATGCACGTCCTCGCATTGAGGGAGCGGGGTCCGAATGAATATTCTACCGATTAAGCAGTCACAGATTCGGAAAATCGCCCACCATGAGTGATCATCCATATAGCATCCGGGCAAAGATCGTAACCGTTTCTCCACACCGGCGCACCTGATTCCAAGAACACGTCCCTAAAGAAAGCTTCGTCCTTCAGCGGATCCAGCATCGGCGTATTGAATTCCAGGACATACCGCATGTCGTATATCACTGTCTCACCATCGTCGAACTTGCACTCCAGCCTATAACCACTGAGCGCTCGAACACCCTTGAGTTTAATCATTGTCAGCCCCCGGAATTCGTTCTAACGGCTGGTCATTAAAGTACATTGGTCAATGATTTTGACATGGAATCCTCTCAGTTTAAGGAAATCAGGCAGCATACCGTATGGCCTGCCGCACATCTTCCCTCTCAAGCTCAGGATATGCTGCAAGCACTTCCTCTATTGATTTGCCTGCGCCGAGCATCTTCAGGACAACGCTCACGGTGATTCTCATGCCCCTGATAGTCGGTTGGCCGAGACAAACTTCAGGAGTAATGGTTATACGATCCAGTTTGTTCATGGTTTAGCCTCGACAACGATGAAGGCCATCGCATTCAGGGAGTGGGGGGAAAAGAGATGTCGCACCGGCATTGCGGGAACTGGATCCTGGTTAAGCTGGGAGCGCAGGCATCTTGCCTGCAAACAATTCTGTATACCCCAGTGCAGGCTGGAAGCCTGCGCTCCCAGGGGTTGGATGCTCTCATCATCGAGGGGGTGCGCAAACGATCCTGAAGCTGGTCAATCGTGGCTTCCATACTCTGGATTCGGGATTCATGAGCTGTATTGATTTGGTCACACATTATAAAATGAGGACCCACTCATGATTCATTACTAAGCGCTATAACCAAAACAATCCCCTGCATTCTTCCCACCATTTTCTATCAACTGCCCTTTAATAGGCTGAGAAATTCATCACGTTCCAAACCGACGTCCTTCAACATTCCTGCCAGCGTGTTCTTCTTCAAATCTTTTCCAGAATGCATCGCAACTACGACTCTCTTCATAGTCACCGGGTGCGTGAAAATCGCATGACTACCCCTCTGGCGGTCCAAACGAAATCCCAATCTTTCGATGACTCGTACAAACTCTGTAGCTCTTACAGAAGGGAACTCGCTCATACGGCGATGGACAGCGGCTGTATCATGACATTTTCCTCGGGAATCGGTTGATGGTCATCGAGAAGACTTTCGATATATAACGCGGCGGCCTCCTGAATATTTCTCAATGACTCCTCGTAGGTGTCTCCCTGAGTATGACAACCTTTCAAGGCCGGGCAATACACGTGATAGCCCCCATCCGGTTCCTTCTCAAAGATTGCGGTAAAATGGAATACCCCTCTATGCATAGCCTTGTCTTCCTTTCATTCTGAGGTTCCAGTGATCACAAATCCGGCACTCTTGAGTCTACGACTTACCTCACTGTAAGGTCCATAACCTCGGGAGTAATCTCGGTCGTGTTCAGGGACGTGTCATCAACGTTATTGTCCATGTTCATTTTCTTATGCCATTGCCCGCCGGGATTGCGGCGAAGGCTGGGGTCGAGGAATTCTGGATCCCGAATCGGGGTTCGGGATGACGGGAACATCTCATTAAAGATGAACGGCAAGATGCCCATCCTGTCCGCTGCTGCTGCTCAGTCCACAGTCAGGCATACATCAACTTTCCCCTGTGCCGTGGAATAGGATGGCCTAACTCTTCTGCAGTCTCGATCCATTCCTGCATAACAATTTCAACGTTTGACAGAGCTTTTTCATACGTTTCGCCGTCTGCCATACAACCGGGCAATTCGGGCACTTCCGCAATGAATGCCTCGTCTTCTTTGCTCCAATAAATTATTATCTCGTACCTACAGGCCATCACGGTCCTCCAAGGTGAAGTTATAAATGAGTATGAGGCTGCGAACCTGTTTGACTTGATATGGCTTGGTTTTTGCCCCCTTTGGCTGCAAGTTCAATATTTCTTCCACATTGTCTTTTGAAAAAATATGATGATCACCTCTGATACGCTCTTGGAAACCAAGTCTTCTCAATAACGAACACAGGTCCGTGAACGGGATGTTTGCGTCTGAACTCCCCTGCAGTATTCTGATCAGGAGCTTGTTATGATTGTCCAATGTTATTAATTTTCCAGATGATTACCGTCGCAGTAACAGCATCCTGCCAGGTTTCAGGGCAGTAAGATGCCCCCCCAGCCTGCTCTCTCTTGGTGTGGGAGTGGAAATCCCCCTGTATCCCCCTTTGCCAAAGGTGGAGAAGAGATGTCGCACCGTCATGACGGGAATTGGATCGTGGTTAAGCTGGGAGCGCAGGCATCTTGCCTGCAAAAAATTCTGGATACCCCCATAGTGCAGGCTGGAAGCCTGCGCCCCCAGGGGTTGGATCGGAGTGAGGGATGACGGTCACTTGAGAGCTTCGAATTCTTCCTGACTGATACCAGCCTGCCTCAAAATACTGCGGATTGTACCCACTGCAATCTCTCGGTGTTTGGGCACCGTCGCTGTTCTGAGTCCTTCACCCGTTATCTTGGCAAACTTCACGTGACTACCCCTGCCATGAACAATGACAAATCCGGCACGCTTGAGTCTGCCACTTACCTCACTGTAAGGGAGAGGCCTCATGAGGGACCTGTGTTTCCAGTGTACGGATCTGCGGCATTGCCGTTGCTACGGGAGACTCAAAGTGGAGTTCCAGGGCTTCCCGAAGATTTGAGAGAGCTTCCTCCTCCGTCCGTCCCTGGGAAGCAACGTCGACTTCAATGCACTGAGCCACATACCATTCACCTTCTCGCCAAACGCTTGCGTTAAAAATCCTGCTCATTTAACAAAAACCTCTCATCGCTTGGACCTTCACACACCGCTTGTCCGGAGTTCACAACGTGGTCTATCACCTCGGGAGTAATCTCGGTCGTGTTCAGGGATGTGTCATCAACTTTATTGTCCATGTTCATTTTCTTATGCCATTGCCCGCCGGGATTGCGGCGAAGGTAGGGAATTCTGGATCCTGGTTAAGCTGGGAGCGCAGGCATCTTGCCTGCAAAAAAATTCTGTATACCCCAGTGCAGGCTGGAAGCCTGCGCTCCCAGGGGTCGGCTCGGGGTTCGGGATGACGGGAATATTTCATCAAGGATGACCGGCAAGATGCCCATCCCACCATGTACTAGAGAGTCGCGACCGGCCTCAACTGATACGAGAAATACACGATGATGCCCTTTTCCAGAGCGTACTGTTTCACCTGCGGAGAGGTTTGATGCGTAATCAACAATGAAACCACCGGATAGGGTACTTGAGATTCAATAGCACTCACCAGAGTCACGAATTTGTCCACATCCCGCTTCTTCAGTTGTGTCTTCACCTCTCCCAGAATCGTGACCAGGTTTCCTTCCTTGACGCCCTCGCCGATTATATTTATCTCAACCAACTTGCCGTCCGACAATGCCAGGAAATCCGCCCGTAAATTTCCCGACAC
>CAINUH010000483.1 GCA_903853735.1 uncultured Desulfomonile sp.
AATTGAGCGCGCTTCTGACGGTAGATCACCTGCGCGATCGCGCGCGCCATGCGAAGCGCGAGGACTTCCTTGCCTTCCTGAACGGATCACCGAATGTCCCGCCGATGCCGGGTGATGAGTTGTGATGGCCGACTACCGCGCAGCGCCCAGAAAAGCGGGCGTGCCCAAAACAAAATTCCCATGTGCAGCCTTCGGGGTTTGCACATGCTCGCAGGTGTAACTGCTGCCTCGGCAAGGGATGGTTGGGCCGAGTAGTGGGGAATAGCTTGAGCCTATCCGAAAAGGGGTTGGCGGTGCGGTGAAGGCTTCCCCGCCTGAGCGGCTGACGTGAATATTTCCTCGGGAAAGCTGGGAAAAGAGTGAGCCAGCCGCGAAGCCGGGGAGGACTTTCCGTGCGCCGATCCCTTTTCGCATCTGGCCAGATCGCGTGCGCGAGAAGTGCAAGGCCGACCGATCCCTGGCCATCGCCCACGGTCTGGAGACCATCTGCCAGGTTGCGGTGCCAGTCCCGAAAGCCAAGCGGGGTCGCAAGAAACAGGTTGAACTGGAAGGACTTGAGGAATGATTCTTGCTTTTATCCACATTTATGCAAACTTGTTGCATAAATATTGACAAAGTCATAACACTTGGCATTTCTGGCCTATGCTTATAACCTTCTCAGTCGAAAACTTCCGGTCGATCCGCGACCTCCAGACGCTTTCGATGGCGGAACCGCGCATGGATCACCACATGGAATGGAGCCACGTCTTTGAGGCCGGTAACCGCCGACTGCTCAAGTCGGCGGCCATTTTCGGTTCGAACGCTTCCGGCAAATCCAACGTTCTCCGCGCTATGATCTGGTTCCGCGAGTTTGTTCTCGGCTCGTCTAAGGAAGGCCAGGCTGGCGAGCGCATTAAGATTCAGCCCTTCCGCCTATCCACACAGACCGAAAAGGCTCCGACCCATTTTGAAATCGAGTTCCTGATTGGTGACATGGAGTACCGGTACGGTTTCGAGGTCACAACAAAAAGAGTGGAATCCGAGTGGCTCTTTCGTAAACAGCCATCAGCCAAGACTGCCAAGTTGTTCACCCGCGAGGGCAACCAGTTTGACATATCACCTGAGTTCTTCAAAGAAGGCAAAGGCCTGGAGGAGCGGACTCGGGAAAACGCCTTGTTTGTCTCGGTCTGCGCCCAGTTTAACGGCCCCGAGTCCAAGAAGGTCATTAAGTGGATGCAGCACTTCCGTTTTGTGTCCGGCTTGTCAGAGACTGGCTTCCTCGTCTTCACAGCGGAACGCCTGCGCGGCGCGGCTCATCAGGCAAAACTTCTGAAACTCGCGCAAAAAGCTGACCTGAACATTTGTAGCCTGCGCAGCCAGATCAAGGAAATCACGGAAGCCAAACTCCCCCCGGATATGCCAGAGGAACTGCGCAAGCATCTCATAGCTGAAAAATTCAAAACTGCGGGTATAAAAACTTCCCACGACAAGCGCGACTCAGACGGGAAAGTTATGGGTTCCGTTGAATTTGACCTGGAGGAAGACGAAAGCCAGGGCACGCAGAAATTCATCGCCCTTTCCGGCCCCATTACCCATACCCTTGAGGAGGGATCAATCCTGATCGTGGACGAGTTGGAAGCCAGGCTCCATCCGCTCCTCACTCAAGCCGTGGTGGACTTGTTTCACAGCCCTGTTAACCGCAAGAACGCGCAACTCATCTTCGCCGCGCACGACGTCACGCTCCTCGATCCGGAGCGTTTTCGCCGCGACCAGATCTGGTTTACGGAGAAGGACGACCAGGGAGCTACTGACCTATACAGCTTGGCCGAATTCGACCCACAGGAGGTCCGCCCTGGCTCCAAGTTTTCTCGCCAATACCTCCTCGGCCTTTTCGGGGCCGTGCCCAAACTAGCCCACTTTCAGGAGGCCGCCGAATATGCCACCAAGGAATAACCGTTGGGACCGTGGCCAGAAGCAGCGCCAGACCCGGACCCTACGGCGGCTCCTGATCATCTGCGAAGACACCAAGAGCGCCGTCCTGTACCTGAAGAAGTTCCCCTTCGACACCAAGCAGGTCCAGGTTGAGTGCGTTGGCACTGGCATGAACACTGATCGCCTGATGGAGGAAGCCATCAGCCGAAAGGAAGCGGCTGAAAACGCCAAGGCCCCTTACGAGGCTATCTGGGTCGTGTTCGACAAAGACAGCTTTGCACTCCAAAACTTCAATCGCGCCTTCGACCTGGCCCGGGCCCGCAACCCTTCTACCTACGTTCACGAGTTGATAAAGGTTCT
>CAINUH010000484.1 GCA_903853735.1 uncultured Desulfomonile sp.
ATCCTTTATGTGGTAAATCATGGAGACGTCCAGGTCCACGAAAAAGCCGTCCGAGGTCTGAATGTGGGCCGCCCGGTCTTTCCTAGCCTCCCTTGCCGCGGTTTCGGGAAAGTTGGTCAGCTCCAGCACCTGGATACCTTTGGGAAGCCGGAACATTTGCTGCAACCCAAAAGGCAGTATAAAAGTCAGACCCGCATGATAAACTTCTTTTTGAACGCCGGGGTTTATGCCGACTCGGACCACCTTGATCCCGTACTCATCGGGCCGCACGTAAACGAAGAAGAGGTTATAGAAGATAATTATCAGCACTACCCCGGCGATCAGTAATTTCAATGGGCCCCCCAGCCTGAGACTAATGGGGGGAACCTTGAAGCGCTCTTTCAATTTATCTCCGAAGAACGATTTCTGACTCATTGGGTAGTTATCCATGGTTCCAGTTTCCTTTCAAAAAGTGTCGCCATCGGCGGTGACGGTTAATTGACGTGCCCCCGGATTATGGTACCACTTGTTAAGTTAGAGGTATAGTACATTTTCCTCCTGAGAGAGGGAGAGGATCTCCTGGTTCAGTGTGAATGATCCATCAATATTGCCTCTGGCGCTTGGTCGTGTCAGAATCTTCGCCTCTAGAGTGACTCCGAGATTATGGTTGACAGTGAGTCATGTGATTAGGCATGCTCAGGAACGAGATCACTCTCATTCCAGAAGGATGATGGCAGCCTCTTTTCACGAGAATCTCGTTACAGGGGACGCGGTTTTTTTTTTGTTGGGTTTAGAGAACATTGATTGCGGATCTGCAGATCCAATTGGCGTCAAGACCCATGTGGACGGTGTAATTCTGGCGGGTGGAGCGTGTTATGTGGGAAGGCGTTCAGTCAGAAGTGCTACGAACGGTGGGCAAGGCCGGGGCCGACGTGGGCTTCCCGGCTCCTGTTCGACCGTGCTTACGAGAAATGCGCGTGAACGTCGCGAATACTTTCGTGTTTCGGGACCACACTCGATCATGAGAGGGCACGCTGCCTTCCTTTACAGGCAGAGAGCGTACCGTGAATGGCGAGCTACCGCAAAGCAGAGGCCTACGTAACATGAGGACGCCATGAAACCTTTCGTCATTTCTCGTCGATTGAGTTGTGTGATTGCTTCGGCGCTTTGCGCCCTGCTGTTCTTTGTTACCCACGCGCACGCCCAGACCGACCCTCTTCCTTCCTGGAACGACGGACCAGCCAAGCAGGCGATCATAGAGTTCGTGCAGGCCACCACCGATAAGGCGGGTTCCAAGTACGTGCCTCCTGAGGACCGGATTGCCACCTTTGATCAGGACGGCACCCTGTGGGTGGAGCACCCTATTTACACGCAGGTGATCTACTGTCTGGTGCGGGTCCCGGCGGTGGTCAAGGCGAAGCCGGAGTTGAAGAAAGTCGAACCTTTCAAGACGTTGCTGTCCGGCAACCGTGAGGCCATCGGGAGACTAAAGATGCCGGACCTCGAGAAAATACTCGCCGCCACGCTGACCGGCATGACGGTGGAAGAGTTCAACGCCGAAGTGAAGAAGTGGATCGCAACCGCAAAGC
>CAINUH010000485.1 GCA_903853735.1 uncultured Desulfomonile sp.
AAGTCCTTTCCCCATTTGCGTATTGCGTCGGCCCACATTTTTCCGACAATCGTCCCTGTACGGTCTCCAAGGACCAAATCAAGGTAGTCCTGACCTGACCGAGTCTTGCGGGCATCGACAGAACGAAGTTGGAAAAACTGGTCGATCGTGTAGCCCGTTTTAAAGTCCCTAATCAGAATCTGTGTTTCTTTGGAACTGCTCATGTTCATGGCTAGGCTCAAATCTGACGCCCGACACGCACGGATGGCTCTGCTATCAGTGGGCCTACGGAATCGTCGTCAATCATTTTATTATGTCCGGACATTTTTGGAAAAGGTCACTCCCCGGCTACAAGGACTGGTGTATCCTAAGAAAAAAAGTCGGTTACAATACAAGGGGAATCATCTTTCAAAAGAGATCGGATTGCAGGTCATTTCGAAGACCGGTAGCGCAATGTAGACGGTATGGGATAGCTCATCCTTGGGCTAAGGGCATCCAGGCATTTGTCTATAAAGCTGTCCACGTCCACCTGCTTTCCACCGTGGAGGATGGAATAAATCTCCCCCAGAATAGGAGGATGAAAGCCTCGCTGAGTCGCTATCCTCTGAGCCAGGCGACAAGCCTCAAAACCCTCAATGGCTATTTTCTTTTTTCTGTACTGTTCGAGCAACAGACGAGCCGGCCTTGACCTACCGTGTTTTTCATCCATTTCAGCCAAATCTCTCCCAAATGTTGCCGAACGTCCACCGCGGCAAGTAGCCAGAAGGTCCGCCATCCAGACCTGGCTCTCTGCGTCGAATGTCTCCGGCAAGGCTCCAAGAAGTAATCCGAAATGCCTTATTTCAGTGGTTACAAGAGTTGCATAAGTGGCAAGAAAATTTTCAGGAACACGCTTCGCGCCTTCAAGTATTCCAAAACCAATGGCATAAACGTTCTTGAGCGCGGCCGAGATAGTCGTACCAATGACATCGCTGGAGAAAACGACTTTGAAACGCCGTGTTTCAATAAGGGGTCTCAGCCTTTCGAAAGTCTCATAGTGTTCGCAGGCAATCTGAGTGACTCCGGCTCCTCCGAGAACGATCTCGTGGGCCAGGTTGGCTCCAGAAAGGGCCGAGATCCTCATCTTCTTTCCCAATCGACCCAATTCCTTTTGGACTGTTTGGCAAGGGAGTAATCCCGTTTCCGGAATAAAGCCTTTCGTTGCTATTACGAGGTCACTGCCCTCCGGTGCAAGTTCAACGATCTTTACTATGGTCGAGTAAAAATACTTGCTGGGCGTGACAATGAGAATCAGTGAAGTGTCACCGACAGCGGCCATAAGGTCTGCTTCAGGCCTCACCGACCTTGGCAAGGGAATATCCTTAAAATGCCACGGATGTCTCCCGTCCACGGTCAGTTTCTCGACGAGGTCCTCTCTGGAGTCGTAAAGGATAAGGGATTGCTCCGAGAGTTCTTCCTTCTTCAACAGATTCATGCCGATGTGAAGTGCAAGCGTGTAGCCCCACATTCCGGCATTAACGACAGTCATTGTATTTCGGCCCTGCAGAGGATAAATTCGCCTGTCCGCATGGTAAGCATAAAACCTCATGAGAGCAGAATTATTCGGGGAATAGGTTCTACGGAAGATAGACCTGGAAACGGCCCCTCTACTGATCAAGGCCTTCAGGCCCCGCTGGATAGTTTCGGGCAAATCAGAGGTAACAACCTGATGAAATGGCGGTTCCTTGCGGTATCTGGTCTTGAAGAAGGACCGGATACTGTCTATTTCGTTCTCGACTTTTCCCCTCAGTATCTTGATGTCGACCTTATCCATCCCGAGCATAGATTTCGCAACCAACTGACTAGGATGTATGAGCTTGTTGCGGGCGATTTCTTCTATACCTCGATGGGAGATCCTCTGAAGAGTCAGGGAACTGTCGTTGGCTATTTCAAAGGGTTCTCCAACAGCGGTAGACACGTCCCCGAACACCAAATCCAATCCCCTAAGAATCTTTTCCGACTTGCCCAGCCCCAACAGAAGGGGAATAAGAAAGGACTTGCTCGTGGGGAACATGGATAGCACAGGGAAGAACTTCGGAGAAGTCAGATAGCAGTCCTCAGGAATGCATGAATAGGAAATTGCGACTGGAATAACAAGGCCTCTACCTGTAGCCTTTACCGCAGCTATTACACCATGAGGAACGTATGGTTCCCGCAAGATTCCATCCCGAGACCTCACGGTGTATCTACTGGTTCTGGAAAAAAGGGCTTGGGTATCCGGACCTTCTGCCAAGGCTGCACAATACCAAGTGTAGGCACGGTGTTGAACTGGAGTGAAACTCTTCGGTACAACAAGGGTGCGAAAAGCCTTCAGCCACTGCGATACCCACCCTCTTGTGAGAGTACCTGAAGCATGCATGATGGGGGATGGTAACCCTATTCTCCGTGAGAGTTCGGCAGTGTGGGCATAGTCAAAGTATGACGTGTGGCCGACGAAAAAAAACTTAGGACCATCAAATTCGACTATCTTTCGCCTGATGGATGCGGGAACCGGACTCGATACGTCCCTAAACATAGTCCTGGTTAAGAAAGTCAGGAGTGCAGATACGCGGCTATATTCCGTCGGGTCAAAAGAAACCTCTAATTCTAACAACGCTCGTTCAAGCTCTCGATAATCTCCTTTGGGCTCATGTTTCTCAGCAAGCTCCATCGCCCTTTCCCTGAGGGCCTGTACGTCAACGGACGCAGGTCGAGGGTCTGAGAGATATTTTCTGAATTGTCTGAATCCCTCGTGGGAATCAAATGAAGCAAATGCCCTGGGTAGACTCATGTGAAACCGATCTCAAAGAAAACATGTAAGACAATTACTCGGATTGGCAATCAATTTACTATTCCGGTCGCCGGTCCTTCCGGAGTCCTTGATGGACCGCGTGGGCCAGGGCCGGGTCTGGGCGCAGGCGCGGGTTGTGTTGCCGGGCCTGCTGGAGCCGCTGGTTGCACTTCTGTCGAAGAAGGAGCAGGCGCGGGCTGCGTCTCCGGTCTCATCGTCTGGGGGGCGGGGGCCATCTGCTGAGGCTGCGCCGGGGTTGGAGGAGCCGCGGAAGGTTGTCTCGGCGTGAGCGTGGTTCCAACCGGGGGCATCGTCGGCTGAGCCTGAGGCTGAATCACGCCTGGGGTCGACGGCTTGGGGCTGGGTGGAGGAACAGATGGTTGGCTTTGAGACGCAACTCCAGGGATGAATTTTACAGAAACGAGAACATTATTAAAAATTTGATGAAATTTTTCCATACTTTGCGAAGGAGCCAAACACGATACTCTGAGGAGTGTCTGTTCTTGCTTAAAGAACACGATCACGATATCCATCCAAATCTTTAGCTTGTCCTCGTAAGCCTGGATGAAAAAATAATATGCTCCCGGCACTTCACATTTAAAATCGCCCTCATCCAATATTTGCACAGTCTGTTTTTCCTTCGGGGTACTGGACTTTCCCTGAAGGTCACTGATACCGTTACGCAACTCTTGCTTGAATACTTCCAAAGAGTCCTTTACCGGAGAATGGGCAGCGATGTGAATTCGGCTTCGGAAGTTGTCGACAAGCTCGGGTGACTGAAATACGACGTAATAGTTACCCTGAGGCCGGTCTATCTTGACCCAGGAAGCTGGATACCTCATTGTAAAGCCGTATTCGTCGCTCGTGAAAATCTTGAAATCTTCAGCCGATGAGAATGCCGGGATCAAAAAAAGAATTGCCATCATCCAAAACATTGGTGTTCGTAAACACATACCCACCCTCAGCAGGCTCATCGAAGAATCTCCTTTCGTCCGGGGACTCGCGCGGGCGAGTCCGAATCATAACAGCTAACTCTGCACATGGTCAATTGTTTTCTCCCCGCAATTCAGTTGCCGGCCAAACAGGGTGCTGGGCCATTCAAAATAGTTACGGAAACGAGGCACGAAAAAAACTAGGTAGTGCGGTTCAGCATCACGGCCTGGCATCATTTATAAACTGAGCCTCTCCATTCTATTCCCGTCCCAAAAGCCACAGCCACAAGCGTACTGAGCGTAACCCAGGCGCTCAAAAGAATTCCTAGCGGCGCAGTTAATCCGTATAGCCAGTTCACCCCTTCTCGTTTCAAGAAAATACTGAAGGGAACGATAACCGCCGCCATCGCAGTCGAAGAAACTACTAAGAGAATCAGTTCCGGAGCGCCGGCCCCATGTCTCAGGACTGACAATACGGACAGAACAAATATTACACATAAGAGGGAAAGTGAAATATAATTTGCAAACAACCGAATTATCTTGGAAACACTTTTCCCCAGGCACCCGTAAAATGTTCTACGCCAGAAACGGCAGACGGAATATATACTTCCGAAAGGAGCCGTCCGAATCAGGCTGCCTGCCCTCATCACTCTCAACGTGCCGCCTCGCTCTTTGATGGCCTTGCTCATGGCTACATCTTCAGTTATCGTTTTTCTAAATTTCATCCATGTGCCCAGTGCGTCGTAGGTTTTCATTGCAATCATGATGAAACAGCCCGAGGCGATGGCTGCCGAACGGTGGCGGTCATTAACGTCGGACAAAGGATAGAGGGACAAAAGGCCGAGGGCCAAGTGAGGATAAACAACTCTCTCCGCGAATCCTCTCCTCGTGAAGCTTGGCAAAAGACTTAACATGTCAAGATCTTCGGACATAAATATCCCTATTGAGCGAGACAAGACGTCCGAACTCCAAAGCGCGTCGGCATCTGTAAAAACCAGGATATCTCCTGACGCCGATTCGGTCCCATTGAATAATGCGTGAGTCTTTCCAGTCCAATCAGCCGGACGGCAGGTCACAGAGGAAACTTTGATTCTAGAGTCATGGCGTGCCAAACACTTCATGATTGGCAACGTGTCGTCGAGGCTGCGATCATCCACCAGCAGGATCTCGAAATTACGGTAATCAGAGTCAAGAATCGACCTGACTGTCCGTTCTATGTTCTGTGCTTCGTCCTTCGCTGGTATGACAATGCTTACGAGAGGAGATGGGTCGGTAAGCTCCGGGCAGGAGGCTATTTCGAGGCGAGACTGAGTTTTGAGGCCCCGGACCAGAAGTAAACTCATGCGGAGTAACTCGGCTAACAGGGCGACCACGAAAAATACCCCAGCCCAAACGGCCCACACTGGCAACTTTCCAGCCCCTTTCTCACTCTCTTTGTCTAATAGCCTGCACTACCTGAGGCAACAGCTATCGGCGGTCGCTCAGAACAGGCTTTACTTCTTGCCAAGAGAACTCTTGTGGCCTCAATAACCCACGGTGATTTTGATGTTCTTGATATAGCGCCGCGCTGTTAATCCCGACTTGCGTCAACAACCTGTGAGCAATTGCAGAATTAACAGGCAACTTTTTCTCTCAGAACCATTAGCACGTTCAAATGATTAGTCAAACTGTTCCAGCCGAACCGTTACATTTTACGACAAGTCGTTGTAGGCTCGACCAAGAGCGGAGACGGCAATCGCGCTACACTTCCGGTAAAGTTTGACTTGAACTGTGTGCTGTGATATAAGGCTCACACTATGAAAAAGATTAAAATGATTAGTAAGTTACATGTCAACTAATAAACCGATGGAGGAGATTAACGTGAAAAATAGCCTAAACATATCGAGATACTTGTTGTACGTCGCATGTGCCTTGGCAATCGCGTTAGCTTCAATCCCTACGCTCCTCGACGCCCAGGAAACAAAAGTCCTGGCCCGGATAGGAAATAAAACCGTTACTGAAGCGGACCTGAACGGGCTGGCAAATGCTGTACCCGAAAAGTACCGGGACCTGTATCTCACTCCGGAAGGCCGAAAGAAGAGCCTTGAATACGTAGTCAATATATATGTGCTTGCCGAAGAAGCTGAAAAGCAGGGCCTGGACAAGGCCCCGGATATTGGGAAACTCATGGACTTTACCCAAAAGGATTTGTTGGCGCGTATCTACCTGGACAGGATGGGTAAAGATCTGCCGCCTCCGTCTGAACAGGAGGCAAAGCAATATTTCGATAAGTTCCGAGACCAGTTCACAACGCCTGAAAGCGTCCACCTCCACCACATTCTCGTTGCTACTGAAAAAGAAGCCAAGAGTGTGCTAGAACGCATTAAGAAGGGCGAAAAGTTTGCCGAGATCGCGGGTCAGGTTTCAATCTGTCCCAGTAAGAGCAAAGGAGGGGATCTTGACTGGCTTCCCAAGGGAAGTCTGGTTCCTGAGATAGAAGAGGTTGCATTCACAGTCAAGAGCGGCCAAATCACCGGCCCTGTGAAGAGTAAGTTCGGATATCACGTCCTCTTCGTCGAAGACAAAAGGCCGCCACAGGAGAGTTCGTTCGATATGGCCAAGGAGTATATATTCGAGCAGTTGAAATTCCAGGCACAGCAAGACAATTATGAAAAGTTGACGGATTCTCTCAGGAAAAAAATGAACGTTCAGATCTTGCTTCCCCCGGACCAAGATTCACCTAAACCAGCCGGCCCAGTAGGACCATCCACCGGCCCCAAGTGAAACGTTGTGCTGCTTCGGCTCGAAACAGGCAACACCGATGCTCAGTTTTTCCGCAGGTTGGTCCCAACCCCTGATAGAGCCCTGAAAGGGTGGCACAGAACCGGATCCTATTCTGATTGTGCCGCTCTTTCAGGGCCGGCGTCACTCTTCCAGAGGGACGAACATGTCCTCAGCTTCTTCCGTCATTCCTTTCATGTCTCCCACCTGCTGGTGAATTCTGTCGAAGGCCTCCTCCGCTGAACGGGTCTTGAGGTCCTCTTCCCGCAACATCAAGGAGACGAGTTCATTGAAATAGGCCTGGTCGGTCAAGTGGATCTTGGTCAAAATATCGAGGGTCTCCTCGTCGGTGACATCCAAATCCTCCGGCTTTAGTTCTCCTCGATCCAGTCTCACCAAGAAGTCGGCCGGAAACAGAACTTCCTCGTCGTCCTCGCTTAACTCAGACGATTTGGCCCATGATCTCACAATCTTATCTTGAAACGCAGATGCTACGACCTTCATGTCAAGACAAATGAGTAGTCGCGCAAAGGTCTCTTCGTCCTCTTCCAAAAAACTGACCATCCAGTGGTAAGCCGCAACAGGATCGGTAGTCCCCTTGGTCGAGAACAGCTCCTGATCAAGATCGAGGACAGATTGTATGCGACCGGGCCTCATCAACGGCAGCATACCTATGTGAGTAGAACTCTGTGATTTCATAATTCTAAAGACGGTTCTGTCACCCAGCTCATCCACAATGCCTCTGCTTTTCGCGTCATCAAGGAGGAAGAGGATGTCCTGTGCGCCTTTTGGATCGCGGATCGCCTGGCGACTGACCAACGCCACCTGCTCATCCAGTGACAAGGATTCCATCAGCATGGAAGCCTGCTGCCTGTCCGTTTTAACGAGATCGAGTACTCGTCTGCCATCGTTTGAAATTGGTGCAAGAAGGTAGTCCTGCTGCATGCTGTTAACTCTCCTCCTCCTGGTTCCACCGTGGGTCCTCAACGGAGCGGACAGCTTCCAGCATGGAATCGTCGCCGCCAAAATCTTCGGAGGTCCACCCTTCAACGGGGGGGCTGTATGACTCGCCTAGGTTCAGAGAAACTCTCCTCCACTCCCTGGCGATCGTCATTAATTGCAAGGCCTTTACGAGGTTCCCACCCATTATTTCATCCGGGTTATCTCGAAAGGTAAACATTATCTGCCTGAGCCGAGGCGCCTGAGATTTGTCCAGTTCAATCCCTCTGACGGCAAGAATTTCTCTTACGGTGGGCGGTGAATCGCCATTCAACGAGTCCAGGAGGTAATCCATGAGTCCTCTGGATAAGCGGACAAGATTCCTCATACTGAAGGCCAGCGTTACCGGATCCATCTCCAAGGGATTCTTGGCTACCACATCGAAGTAGATTAGTTCACTGCCAGTATTCTCAGAGCAGAACTCTTCGAAGCTCCTGAAATCTTGGCTCAATTCTGGACTGACCTGAATTCCTTCTTCGTCAGACATTGTCGTCCTCCCTCCGTAGTTGAACCATTCTAACCCGCCGCCAAGAACGTTTCAACGAGAAAGCACAAAATAACCGGAAGATCCGTCTGAGTTCCCGCAACAGGATGGAGGTATAATCTCGATTGACAGACAGGTCCCTCAACTGGTGCCACATAAGCTTCCGAAGCTTGGGCTCCGCACCTTTCATGCCTTGAAGATGCGCGGTAATGCCGGCCAGGGTTTTCTTGAGATGTCGTTCCGGAATGGCAACCAGCAAGTTCTCCTTTGTTTTAAAATACTGGAAGACGGAGGCCTCATGGACACCCGAATCATGGGAAATATCTGCTATAGTGGTTTGATGAAACCCGCGTGCGGAGAAGATTTTCTCCGCAGAATCCATAATCAGTCTTAGTTTCTTGGAAGCAAGAGAGCTTCGCTGTCTGGGAACGGCTATTCTGCTTTCTGGTTCAACTATGTCGCCATCAGGCATTGCGGGGTCCAAGACACGCGAGAATGATCAGTATGCGATATTACGGCCACCCGAATATCACTCATGTCTATTTCATGTCGAGCATTTCCTGTGACGTTGATCTAAATAGGAGAACACGGCTCACTAAAACCTAGAATTACCGGTAAGAAATGTATTGAGTTGACGAATTTTGAGCGGAGCAGTTTTTGTATCTGCCCCACTAACCCACATTCATGGGATGCTCGGCTTGCTAGAGGGCTCTATGTGCCTTGAACAATGCAACTTAGTGTCGCCCTGAAAAAGTTACGCGTAGTCTCGAAAAAATCTTGACAAGCATTTGGTGTAAGTTGTATTCATAAACTAGGTGTCGTCAAAAATCAATCAAAATACGCATTGGCTCGGAGTCGACCTAACTCCCATCCGGCAAAGTACAGCTCCGAGAACATTGTGCCCAAGCCTAAAGAGTAAAGGGGTGATGAGCATGAAAGAGATCGAACCGGGTGGAACTGAAATCAGGGTTATGAACGAGGGCGACCTGGAGGCCATAACGGCCATTGACGCCATGTATTTCGGAGTTTCACGCCCGGAATACTACAAGGAAAAACTCGATGCAGCTACCAAAGGAGCTGGTATCAATAGCTCCCTGGTTGCCGAAGTTGACGGACAACTGGTCGGCTTTATCATGGGACAACTCTACACAGGCGAATTCGGAATTCCCGAGACCACGGCAAATCTCGATACTATCGGCGTTCATCTCATGGCCGGGGGCAAGGGCGTAGCGGGAAAACTTATAGAGCAGTTTACCGATCAGATGGCCAAGCTTGGCGTTACGACTATTCATACTCTGGTAGACTGGAGCGACAAGGATCTTCTGCTCTTTTTCCACCGGTCAGGGTTTGTGCCCTCGAAGCGCCTGAGTTTGGAACTCAGTATCAAGTAGTAAACACGCGCTCACAATGCCCAGGCCGGAGGGGAGGGCCGATGGCATAAGAATCCGTCGCCAAATCTCAATACCTAATGACCTACGAAGGTAACATGGGAGACGAAAGGGAGTTTGACGAAAAAGCCACGGCAAACAGAATGGACATATTCCTGGAAAGCATGGGAATGAAAAAACCTTTCTAGTTTGTGACAATACTCGACGGGCCGACTCAAGAGTCGGCCCCTATATTACAAGGAGGTTTTCGATATGATCACTGCAGGAATCGACTGTGGTGCTAAAAACACAAAAACTGTCATTCTTAAGGATGGCAAGATAATTGGAAAGGGAATGGTCTTCACTGGATTCGAGCAATCTGAGGCCGTTAAGGCTTCCCTGGAGATGGCTCTGAAAGACGCCGGCATCACAGCCCAAGATCTGTCTCACATTGGCGGAACCGGGTCTGGAGCCAAATCAATCCAAGAAGCGGACGTTAAGGTTAACGATATCAAAGCTATGTCTATGGCTGCCCATTATTTTTTCCCGCATTCCAGGACCGTGGCAGACGTGGGAGCGGAAGAAGGTCGAGCGGCAAAATGCGATGAGAAGGGCAACGTTGTCGACTTTGCCATCAATGAAAAGTGCGCCGCCGGTGCCGGGGCTTTCATAGAGGCCATGGGCCGAGCCTTGGAAACACCGCTAACCGAGATGGGAGAGTTGGCGCTTTCTTCTGACAAGGCAATTGCGATGAACGCTCAGTGTACCATATTCGCCGAATCGGAAGTGGTAGGTTTGATCCATGCTAAGACTGCGAAAAAGGACATCAGCAAAGCCATTCACGACGCTATGGCCAGCCGAATCGTTTCCATGATTCGCCGTATCGGAGTAAATCCTGACATAGTCATGATCGGCGGCGTTGCCTACAATTCCGGCTTCGTGAGTGCGCTCCACAGAGAACTCGCTGTGGAGAAAATCTACGTACCGGAAGATCCCGAATTTGGAGCTGCCGTGGGCGCAGCAGTCGTAGCTGCCGTGGACGGTCAATAACCACTATTCAAATAAAGATCGGAGGATATACAAATGCCTGAGGAGAAAAAACCTGAATTCTGGCGGTGGTTGGAGACTAACTGGGTAAATCCCGATATTAAGTGGGAAGACGCACAAATCATCACCGCCGGGATCGATGTGGGATCGGTCAGTTCACAGGCCTTGGTAATGACAGACGGGGAAATCTATGCTTACGGCAACATGAGGACCGGTTCGGACAGCCCAGACAGCGCGAGAAACGCTCTGAAGTTCGCGTTGGAAAAAACTACCCTTCCCCAGGAGAAAATACATTACTGTATCGGCACCGGTTATGGGAGAGTCAACGTGCCGATGGCCGACAGGAGTGTCACGGAGATCGCGTGCCATGCCAGAGGCGCAAATTTCATATATGGCCCCCAAGTGAGAACTGTTCTCGACGTAGGCGGGCAAGACATCAAAGCTATTCGCTGCGACGACAAGGGGAAGGTCACTAACTTCCTTATGAATGACAAGTGTGCGGCTGGTACTGGTCGAGGGATGGAAGTCTTTTCAGATCTTCTCTCAGTTCCCATTGGCGATGTCGGCGACCGTTCGTTCCAAATAGAAAAGGAGCCCATCGCAGTCTCCAGCACATGCGTCGTCTACGCCAAGTCCGAGGCTACAGGCCTCTTGCGCAAGGGGCTTGACACAAATGAAGTCCTGGCGGCGTACTGTTCAGCAATGGCAGACAGGATCTATTCCCTTCTCGAACGTGTCGGAGTCGAACCTGAGTTCGCTATTACGGGCGGAATGGCAAAGAACAGAGGTGTTATCGACAGACTGAAGAAGAAAATGGGGATTGAACCCATGAAGACCAAATGGGACACGCAATTGGCAGGCGCAGTCGGAGCGGCACTCTTCGGCTATGCCCTGACCAAGAAGGGAAAAGGGAGCGGCAACTAATCGTGTACCGCCACTGGTCCCACCATAGACTGCCCAGTGGCGCAGAGACCACCTGAAAAAGGGATCCACTGTGCCTCTGCTTTTCTGTGACTCACAAACGACAGGACAATATCATGCTGGCTAACCACGGCTATAGTGACGGGTCGGGCAATTATTTCATCACCATTGATACCGACAAATGTAATGCCTGCGGCGACTGCGTGACGGCCTGCCCGGTCCAGATCTTTCTGGTCGTAGATGAGGACCCGAACGATCCTATGAACGATGAGCCGTTGGCAATCGTGGCTCAGGAAAAGAAAAAGAAAATCAAGTACGAATGCGGCCCTTGCAAGCCGCCCACGGACAGGCCGCGGCTGCCATGTATGGCTGCCTGTAAACCAGGAGCTATCTCCCATTCCTGGTAAGAATGGTCACGATGAGTACGCGGACAAGCTCGTGTCGATAAGTTCTTAGGAAGTGATACAGATCCTCGCCTGCCAAGGGAAAGGACTGTAATACGGAATTCCTTTCAAAAACTACCTATATTACTGATAGAGTCTCATAATAAAACCTCAGTACCTACGGGAGTTTATGCCAGTCGTCATTCATGTTACGACCGCTGTGAGGCACAGTGGGGATGACCTGAGTCGGATCTCCCTGTGCCCGATAAACCAGGTCATTAGTCGTTCGATAGCATTGGAAATCCGTCCAGGAGATAAACACAATGATTACCATAAGGATAAACGACAACCCATTTGAGGCCAAGCCTACCGACAACATTCTGGGCGTTGCACGGCGGGAGGAAATTTACATTCCCACCCTTTGCTATCACCCAGATCTTCCGCCTAGAAAGGGCGGAGAGCCTGTAGCAGAAGTTTATCAGGGTCAAGTCAGATTTGAAAATCATCGTGATAAGACGCCTGCGGGCGGACTGGAGTCTGGATGTGGGCTTTGTGTCGTGGAAAGACTTGATTCCGGAGAATTGATACCGGCTTGTCTTACTGAAGTCTACCATGGGATGTCGGTGGCCACAGATTCTCCTCGAGTTAAAGAGCGTAGGCAGCACAAACTGGCAGAAATTTTGGCCGATCACCCCCACGCCTGTCTGACCTGCGCACAGCGTCAGGGGTGCCCTCGGACTCAGTGCTCTTCCAACGTGCCTGAGAATGAGCGGTGCTGCCCCCAATTGGGAAACTGCGAACTTCAAAAAGTGGCCGAATATGTTGGGATAAATCCGACTACGGCCAAGTGGATACCCACCTCTCTTCCAATTCTTGATGAAGATCCGCTGTTAACCCGCAATTATAATCTTTGCATCTCATGCACTCGGTGTGTGAGAGCTTGTAGGGACCTGAGAGGTATAGAAGCCATCGGATTTGTGTATGATCAGGACGGAAAAGTGACAATAGGCTCGGTCGGTCCCACTTTGACAGACTCGGGCTGCAAGTTCTGTGCGGCTTGTGTAGAAGTCTGCCCTACCGGTGCTATAATGGACAAAGGGATACGGCCACAGGACAAAGAAAAAGAATTGCTTCCCTGCGTTGACGCGTGTCCGGCAGGAATAAATATCCCCTGGTATGTGAGACTGGTGGCTGACGGCAAAGCCGACGAAGCCCATTCAGTAATACGCGAACGAGTTCCTTTACCCGGTATTCTAGGAAGGGTTTGTGTCCGTCCCTGCGAGGCGGTCTGCCGCCGAGGCCTGGTGAATGAGCCCATCTCAATATGCGCCCTGAAACGGTTCGCGGCCGACAATCAGACTGATTCATGGAGGTCTCGTCTGGTCGTTGCCCCACCCACCGGGAGAAAAGCGGCCGTTCTAGGGGCTGGACCCGGTGGCCTGACAGCCGCATTTTACCTGAAGATGATGGGACACGATGTCACGGTATTTGATGCCCGGCCCAAACCGGGCGGCATGATGAGATACGGCATTCCCCGCTACCGGCTCCCTGACAGTGTACTGGACAGAGAAATAGCAGAGATATTTTCTCTTGGGGTGGGATTTCAACCCAATAAGTCTATCGGCAGAGATATTTCTCTTTCCTCTCTCAGGCAAACTCACGACGCGGTGTTTATAGCAACCGGCGCGCCTCTAAGCAGGAAGATTCCCGTTGATGGAGTGGATCTCACGCAGGTTTATTGGGGGGTGGACTTCCTCAGGGAAGTCAACCAGGGAGCAGAGATAAAAATGGCCGGTAGGGTGGTCGTAATCGGTGGTGGGGCGGTTGCCATTGACGTTGCTCTAACCGCTCGCCGGCTTGGGGCTGACGAGGTCCATCTGGTTTGCCTGGAAGACCGCGGGGAAATGCCTGCGCACACGTGGGAAATCAAAGACGCTGAAGAAGAAGGCGTCGTAATACAAAACTGTTGGGGACCTATGGAAGTGGTCGAACAGCAAGGCGGCGTCAAAGGGATTTGTTTCAAGAAATGCGTC
>CAINUH010000486.1 GCA_903853735.1 uncultured Desulfomonile sp.
CATTACCAAGGATTTTATTTCAGCATTGCTTTCTTTGGTTTTGATAGGACTGCTTTTTGTTTTTGCCGGGGCCAGCATCTTCGCTCAGACCTCGGCATCCAGTGAGGAATCTTTGTCGCCGACCACGGTTACCCGCAACGTCGGCAATGCTATGGATAGGAACTCTGCCGACATAATTGAGGCCATTCGGTCCCGCGAAGCTGAGATAACGTTCTAAAGGATTTCGGCGTTCTTGGCGCCCCCGCGAATTTCAAGCCGTGAATATTGTCTACGGGAATGAGAATCTCCCCAGAGGCCCTCATGGTCGTTCCACATCAGTGGGAATGGGAATCCAGACCGGGAATGTCGAATGTTTCCGGGGCTAACTCATCCTGTGAGTTATCTTTGGACCTGAACACGAAACCAAATTCGTCGGCCTTTTCAATGTAAGAGCCATCCGTAAGTCTTATCTGCCCGATAATATTAATTCGAATGGCAGAGGTCCCTTCAACCGGGCACTTCGACTCACACCAACCACACCCGGTACACCTGTTGGCAATCACAAATGGCGCAGCGTTCCGGCGTCCTGCCACAGACTGAAAAGAAATTGCATTGTAAGGGCACACCTCATCACAGACCAGGCATTTCTTGTCCTGTTCCCACACGAGACAGTTTTCACGTGCAATCCAGGCAGTACCCACCTTGGCATGATTTTTTTCAATCAGGCTTAGGTCACGAATAGCACCAGTTGGACAAACCTTGCCGCAGGCATTGCAATCTACTGCACAGGCAGCCAGGCGAGGCAACATTACCGGGGTAAATAATCCTTCAAGCCCTGCTTTGAGCCAGACGGGCTGCAGCGTGTTTGTCGCACACGCTCTCATACACTCTCCGCAACGCACACATTTGGTCAAAAACTCAGGCTCCGGCAGAGCGCCCGGCGGCCGGATCAACTCACCGTCTGTGAATGCTCTTTCCTTGTCCAGCGGCCGTGGCTGGTTAATGGATGTCTTCAACAATCCCGCAGTAATTAGGCCGGAAAAAAAGGACCATAGGATTCCCCGTCTTGTTGGATCGTAGGCTGATGAAAACAGTGAATCAGCCTTGCCGCTTGCTGAGAAAGAGATAGCACATTGAGGACAAATTTCCCGACATCGCAGACAGACTATGCACTCTGAATGAGCGGTTTGTCCTGGATTCTCGCCTATTGCCCCGGTAGGGCACGCGCGTATGCACTTACCGCAACTGTTACAGGAATCGTTAACCTTACGTCTCACTATCGGAGTCCGTGAACAAACAGCCAGTAGAGCGCCTGCCGGACAGAGATTTCTGCACCAAAACCTCGGCTGAATTCGTGCCAGGGTTGCAATTCCCACCAGCATGACGAACACAAACACATTGGCGGCAAACACCTTCTGAGGAATTTGCAGGTAGGCCAACCACGGAAAGGTGACTGCTAACGGTGATGCAAGGTTAAGCAAAGAGTCGCCTGCCAGTAAAAGAACAGGTATTATAACCAGACCGTAGAATCGGGTGATGAGTGACAGAGGGGAAGCAACAAATATGAGTGAGACGCCTGCAAGGCACCCAGCCAGAATACCGATTAGAATCCAATACTTCCAGTTTCGGTACGATGACGTGGCCTCGTAGGAGTTTTTTTGCACAGATCGGCGACGCTTTGAAACCACTGGCACTTGAAGCATGTCGAGGGTTGTCCCCATCGGACAAATGTGCCCGCAGAAAAACCTTCCGAGAAAAAGGGCCGCTAGAATTACAACGACACTCGGTAAGAGATAGACTGACACTTCCCGGCCTGCAATCATCGTCCCGACGCCGATGAGAGGATCCAGGCGCAAGAAAAAATCCACGGGCAAACCCTGAGGTAAAGGGTATGAAGCAAGAATGAGCAAACCGAGGAAGATGGCCAAGGCGGCAGCTTGGGAGAATCTTTGGAGTCGCCTCACGTGCCGGATTTCCCCACATTCAGTATATTCATGTTGTTGAGATCAAGCCTGCCCAGACCGCGCTCTGCAGCAACGCGAATATGCCGGACCTGGTTTGGTTCAATCTTTCGGTCATACCATGTGCCCAAGGCCACCATTTGGGCGTCGGCGGCAACCATGTCGGTGGATGCTACGACCAGGTTGAGCGGGATGACCTTTCCCGGACCGCCGGGCCCGCCCGTGCTAAGGATTCGTGTCCCGTCCACTACTACAAGATGAGGTTTGAGCACGGAGACCATATCCACTATGGCATCATGAAGATTGTAACGACCGTGGAAGGACAACCGGTCATGAATAAGGCCCATCATTCCCTTCATTGATAGGCTCACGCCGGATGATGAATGGGATTTCCCCACAGGGACCGCTATCAGGACGTCGGCATCCAGTGCATCGGCCACTGCCTGCATGGATTTCAACTGCAGTCCATTGGATACCTTGACCTCTCTGAAAAATCTCTTATTCTGAACCACGTTCACGCTGGTGTTCGGGATATCTTTAAGATGGCTCGGAATTAGAGACAGCTTGAGACAGTCCTGCGGAGAATTCAGCACATTGTCCAGGACGGATATTCGCGAAGCGCCTGCTTCAATGCACATACGTGCAACTTCTCGTACAACGATGGGGTCGGTGTTGGAAGCGCGTTCCGGCCCACTTGCAAAACTCATGTTCGGCTTTATGACAACCTTATTGCCCTGCTTTACGAACCGCTTCATTCCTCCCAGTGCTTCCACAGCGGCACGGGTAATGGCTCCCGCATCTTGACCGTGCGATATGACCACGTCTGGAAATCCTTGGCCCATTGCGTTTCCGGCGTTCAAAATAGCCCCCGGTCCCCCCGCTGCCACCGCGGCCGTCGTCAGTAGACTGGTCTTCAAGAATTCTCGTCGGTCAGCCAATTTTGTCATGTCACGCATGTCCTCTCTTATCAGTTTTCTTTGGCCACAGTCCTCATTAAAATCACTCCCCGTTTCAAAGTCAATATCGCTGAATCCTAAACAGAAAGACAGCAAAACGAAATCTCTGAAATAAGAGCGCTCGGCTCCTACTGTGATTTCCCTTTACAGGACTATGAAATGAGGCTGCGGGGTTTTCTTTGTTTCACTGCCACGATCATCGCAGTTTTGGAGGGACCGTAACCCCATCTTTTCTTGGCGGCTGCAGAGGGGGTGTTGAGGTGACACAACATAGCGTCGCTGGAATCAAATAAAAATAAGTTGACATAATGATAAGTTATCACTATTTAATAATTATATTTACGTGGTTAGTTGATTTGAGTTTGTTATTACTAAGGTTACACAGTGATGACTGAGGTCAAAAATAGCAAGGCCGCAATATCTATCAAGTTCCTCAGTTCGCGGAATTCCGGGATCGGCGCTTCGATGCGTCAGGCCGAATCTTATGAACGGAAAAGTTTAGTGAGTTCTACGCGGCTAATTGAGTTGTGTTTTTCGTTTGTGGTGGCTTTTCTTGTTCTTGCCATGGTCTCGTTTTTTTTCTTGCGGCCCACACTCAAGGACGTCAGGTCCGAGGTCCAAGCAGAATGGCAAGATTTTTTACGCGCGGTGAGAGATCGCAACGATCTTCTCCCTGGCCTTATAGAGTCCATAAGAGGCTTTGAACCGAGTCACTGCAAGTTGTCTGAAAAGTTGTTCGAAGCACGGTCCATTTCAAATCGAACCGGCGATCCCGACGCAATTGTGTCCGCAGTCGATGACATTGATCAGTCCCTCAAGAGGATTGAAAAACTTGCCCGCTCTAACCCTGACCTTATGCGTTATCCCCCGTTCGCCGCCCAGTGGGAAAAGGTAAGCAAAACCAGTCGGAAAATTGCCTTCACGAGGATGGCATACCGCAGTAGCAGTCGGCTATATAATCGTCTTCTCGCATCGTTTCCTCAAAATCTGTTCACCTCTATTTCCGGATTTGTTCCTGTAAATAGCTATCCACCGGTGGGACCGATTGAAGACGATTAGGAAATAATGAGAGGGGCCTCCTCAGGGCGCATCTTACAATTAGTGGATTTCGGATGTATTGGGAATTTCCTCTTCGCTCACTTTCGTGAGGTTCCCTTTGACAAAGGCAAAACTGGCGAGCACGAGCTTATCTTTCTTTGAGGGGTGAAGGTAACGGACGCTAAATCCCGGCTTTCCTTCGAAGTGGTAATTGGTGATCGGGAGTATACCGCTCAGACGTAACTGCCAGGTTATTGAACGGCGCTTGAGCCTTGGAGACCAGTTCATCAGGTACAGCCTTGTATAGTCGCATCCAGGATCTTTTCCTATGGGCGCATACGCCACAACATAATTGTTCTTGGCTCCCAAATCCTGGTCATCGGTCACATTCACGCTCGTCCATGCCATCATTCGCATAAAAGGTACAGCACGGCCTATGTCTTCCGGGGGCGTGAGCTTGATGTTGTGGGTATAGAGGTAGCCTACCCGGCCATCTTCAATTTTTACTTTGTACCAAACATCTTTTTTCAGGTCTTCTGAAGTCTCGTCAACCGGAGACAAATCAGCCGCAGCCGGCTTTTCATTGCCCAACCGTCCTCTGGTCGGCGCCATCTCCCCTTGTGAGTACCTTCGCCCAGTCACAACTCTTTCATAGACTTCGAACTTTTTGCCTGGTGGAAGAATTTCAATTACTTCGTGTTCTCTGCCTGGACTCAGTCGAAAGTTAGCCTTCGTTTTGGTAACTCCTTCAGCCTGAGCCGGCATTCCTTCAATGGATTTTCTCAACTCATGGGTTCGATGGATTATGTCTTCCCCACCAATGACTTTCTGTTCAACATAGCCTTCTCTGCCGTCGCGGGTACGTACCCTGTAATACTCACCCACCTTGTCAACGAGGTGTAGGGGTGTTTCCGCAGGGAGTTTGCGAATGACTTCTGAATTCGGATTAGCGGTATGATACAGAGAACACGATCGGATCGTCATCCCATCTTGAGGAGCGAATGGATTTTTTTTCTTGAGGATTGTGCTCTGGGCAGTCTTCAGTAATTCTCGCTTTAGTGTATCAACTTCTTGGCATCCCGCGATGAAGGGCAGACAGGCAGCCGATATGACGATCAGGTTCCAAAGCCTCTTGCAGCTCTTTTTGGTCTCACCGTGATTCATAGGCATGGCCTCCGATGCGGCTTCTGAAGATTCACCTTATATCTATTCACCGGAGAAATCAATACCCTCTGGATTTACTTTAGAAAAACGTTTGAGTGACATGCATCGATCCAACGTTTTGTTGGCCCTTGACAGAATGGTCAGCCATGGTTTAGTTTAATCGGGAACTGCCGGTGAGGTGTGGGACTGGTTTGCCTTGCCCACTAAAAAAGGACTGAATTGAAATTCATGATCTCATAGGTGTATCAGGTTAGTAGACCAGGTGTCCGTGAAGCTGATTTCTGTGATTAAAGTTGTGTGCAGTTTCACGCAAAGGGCCGTTAACTCAGGAGGTAGAGTATCTGCCTTTTAAGCAGAGAGTCGCTGGTTCGAATCCAGCACGGCCCACCAGCATTATCATGTCTTTCAAGAATGCTGTTGTATCAGCGTTTGAAAGGCGGCCTTTGTGCGATTCAGATGACCGAGACGTCCCCATCGTCTAGCCCGGCCTAGGACACCGGCCTTTCACGCCGGCGACAGGGGTTCGAATCCCCTTGGGGACGCCAAAAAAGCCTTTCATTATAGGTTGTTATTTTTGGACCCCAAAAAGGTAGATTCGAGCAACGCCGAGTTTGCCCCCGCTTTGCCCCCGTTTTCTGAAATTGGCTTAAAATGTGGGCTTGAACGACCCTGATGTTTTTGGCATGAAAGTCTCATTCTGAGCCTCTTTTAGGCACAAACTCCAAGCAGGAAATTTAATTCTCTCACCGTTGTCAGAAATTAGAATCAGACGGTGGTCGTCCCCGCCGGCAAATTCAACGATTGTGGGAGCCGTCTGATGTCATACGAGAGTTGTCAGAGACTGTCGGCTATTCTTTTGGTTGGATTGTGGCCCCTTACCGGACTGTTGGGGTGCGGGAGAGCGCCGTAACCGGAGGTACCACCACCACCCGAGGTCATTGTAAGCCATCCGTTGAATAAGAAGGTGACCGAGTTCCTGGAGTTTCCCGGAACAAGTGCTGCCCTCGAGTTTGTAGAGATTCTGGCCAGGGTGGAAGGATGGTTGGAAAGTGTCGATTTCGAGTCTTGGAATTAACATCAGATGTAACGATTTCTTCAATTGCTCATTCTCGTGAGGAGGAGAACAATGCCGAGCACGGTCACCTATGCAGAATCAGGATTAGTGAATACGCAGGAGATGTTCAAGAAGGCGATGGAGCGACAATATGCGATCCCGGCGTACAATTTCAACAATATGGAGCAACTACAAGCCATCGTTCTTGGCTGCGTCGCGTCTAGATCACCGGTGATTCTCCAGGTCTCCGGAGGGGCAAGAAAGTACATTCATCCTTCCCTTCTCGTACACATGGTTCGCGGGGCTCTTGCCATGGCCCGGGATCTTGGCGCCTCCATCCCCGTGGCCCTTCACCTCGATCACGGCGACACGTTGGAGCTGACCAGATCCTGCGTTGATACGGGCTTCTCGTCGGTGATGATCGACGGCTCGCATCACACGTTCGATGAGAACGTCAAGCTGACCAGAGACGTCGTGACGTACGCCCATTCGCGTGATGTCACTGTGGAAGGCGAATTGGGAGTGCTTGCCGGCATCGAAGACCAGGTTTCCTCCGACGTTTCGCACTATACAAGGCCGGAAGAAGTCGAAGAGTTTGTTCAGAAAACCGGGGTTGATAGCCTAGCCATTTCCATCGGTACCTCACACGGCGCTTACAAGTTTAAGCTCAGAACTGGTGAGGAGCCTCCGTCTCTCAGGTTTGACATTTTGGAGGAAATCGAGCGTCGAATTCCAGGTTTTCCCATAGTGCTCCACGGCGCTTCCTCCGTCATGCCGGAGTATGTTGCAATGATCAACAGATTTGGGGGCAGGATGGAGGAAGCGGTTGGTATACCGGAGGAACAGCTCAGGCGGGCCGCTCGATCAGCGGTCTGCAAGATCAACATCGACAGCGATGGCAGGCTTGCCATGACCGCAACAATCCGGAAGGTCTTTGGAGAGAAGCCAGGGGAGTTTGATCCACGCAAGTACCTTGGACCGGCTCGTGACGAGCTGATCAGAATGATCAAATACAAGAACGAGCGTGTCCTGGGAAGTGCAGGTCGGGCATGAAGCCTGGCCAGGCATGGTGCGGGGGAGATGGAGATCTCATCAATTCAAAGGGGTAAAATTTCATGATGGAATTGAAGAGTTCTGATTTCGAAATACAAAGGCTCGGCGAATGCATGATTCCTTCTCCCATGCCGGCCGCCCAATTCGTGGGTGATGACGAACGGGTCCTTTATCATGGGACGCTTGCAGAAATTCAGGGATTCCTCGGTTCCGGCCAACAGCCACCTGCTTTCGAAATGGCGGGCCCTAGGCAGCGAATCTTCTTTCATCCCTCCAAACTCAAGTGCGGAATCGTTACCTGTGGGGGATTGTGCCCAGGCCTTAACGACGTGATACGGTCCATCGTGCTCGGCTTGTACCACCATTACGGAGTTCGAACCGTCTTCGGATTCCCCTATGGCTATGAAGGACTCACGTACAGGCACGGGCACGAACCTATTGAACTCACCCCCGACCTCGTTGCCGAGATTCAGGAGAAGGGCGGCACTATTCTCGGATCTTCCCGCGGGCCGCAGGATGTTGGAGAGATGGTTGACACACTC
>CAINUH010000487.1 GCA_903853735.1 uncultured Desulfomonile sp.
CTATTGTCGGAATCTTCCCTAAGTTATTGAGGAGTTACTCCCAGGGCATGTTCGGTAATGGCGTGAAGAGGCTTTTTGCCTTTAGTCCGGGGAAACTTATTCGGCCTCTGATTCAGGCGCATCTTCAACTACTTGCCATATTGCATCTATCCACGGCTGGATCTTGGGGTTTCCGCTGAGAATTCGACGAACCTCTCTGTGCTGATACACCGTGCCCATCACCACCATATCGGTAATGGCGCCTTCTTCCTCATAATAGGCCTGGCTACTGATCGCTGCCTCCGCACCAATATCGTTGTACACGGTTTTTACGAAGCGGGCTTCTACACCCGGAACTCGCTCGACGAAGACGTTGATGTGGATTGCTCGGGTGGCCATCATTTTGCTGTTATTCGACCCCAGAGCGTCAATGGTTTCCGCAGCCTTTTTTACTGAATCCAACACTATCTTGCTCGCCTTCATTCCCGCCTCCGAGCGTACTCACTCCAGGACGATTCTTTTTCTCTTCATCGGAGTGTATTCTTCAATCTATGAAGGGTGTTACTTGTTTCTCTTAAAATAACTGTTCAGTTATCGGTCATGATAAAGTCATCATATTCGATTTCAAAACGTAGCTTGTGTTTGGCTTCCTCTTGAGCCAAAGACAGAAAGGTCCCCTCCAGGTTTTCGTCGTCGACGGCCGCCGCGAGATCAATGTACATTTTGAAGGCTTTTTTCTCTTTTTTCATGGCAAGTGCCAAAGCCTGTTGATAATCCATAGTCGCATTGGGATCAACATCCACCAGATAGTCGGCTATTTTGAGATCCAAGACCTTTTGCTCGGCAGGAACCAGCCGTTTACCCTGTTTAATATCGAGCAGCTTGCTCTTGTGTCCCATCTCTTCCTTTGCAAAATCGTTGAAAATCTTGCTCATCCAAGGCCGCTTCATGCTATTCCCCAAATCGGTGTAGAATTGGTAAGCCTGTTCTTCCTGTTCGACGGCAAAATCCAGAATTTCGTCTACGGATTTCCACTGCTTCATAATGTCACCTCCAAGTACTTCGACTGTTCCCTAGAATATAATATAAAATTATGAAAGTGGCTGACAAAAGGCCTGGTTAACCGGGCTACGTCAGTAAGCCTCGTCCGATGCCAGGTGTTCATCAGTGACCTTATCCTTAAAAATGTAATAGACCCACCCCTGATACGCGATGACAATGGGCACAAAGGTGAGGGCAACTGCCAGCATGATCTTGAGAGTCAGTGTGCTGGATGCCGAGTTAAAAGCCGTCAGACTGAACGCCGGATTCAGGCTGGACGGGTAAAGGTTGGGGTAAAGTCCCACCACTCCGAACATGACAGCGCTGACTATGGTGGCGCACGATGAGAACCATGCTTTCCACCATGCTCCGCCTGCCATGAAAAGCCGTGTGAAAACCAGGGCTGCTACGGTTATCAGGGGGATAACAAATAGTACTGGGTTGCTTAGATAGTTGAGGTACAGGGGTGTGGCGAACCAGGTGTAACCGAGAAACACCACTGCCACCACGAGCAGCACGGCCCACAGACGTGAAGCCGCAGAGGCAACTCGACGAAAAAGGGCGCCATCGGACTTTATCGTAAGCCAAAGAGCCCCGTGCAACAAGAACATCGCCACAAACAGAACTCCTCCCGCAAGTCCGTAGGGGTTGAGCAACGTAAATAGATCCCCCTGGAATACGTGATTCCCGTCAAAGGGTATGCCCTGAAAAATGTTGGCAAAAGCCACCCCGAAAAGAAACGCCGGCAGGAAACTTCCAAGAAACAGGCACACGTCCCAGAGTTTTCTCCACGCGGGACTGTCCACTTTCCCTCTGAATTCGAAAGAGACTGCTCGGATAATCAGGGCAAAGAGTATCAATAGTAACGGCGTATACAATGTACTAAACATCACTGCGTAAGTGATGGGGAACGCTGCAAACGTGACTCCGCCCGCGGTGATCAGCCAGACTTCATTCCCGTCCCAAAACGGCCCCATTGAGTTGTAAATAATCCTTCTGTCCTTATCGTCACGTGCCAGAAAAGGCATAAGCGTACCCAGGCCTAAATCGTACCCGTCCAGCATGAAATAAACGGACCACAATATACCCCACAGCATGAACCAAACGGTTTCCAACATGGTTAGTACCACCTTTCAGTCATGATCCAGCCTGACAAGAGATTGAATGCGAGTTCAACTCCAGAAAACCCGTTGGAATTCCTGAGGCTCAACCCCCCAAAAAAACTCCTCAAGCCAACTCGGGCCCTTTCTTGGCGTTTTTTATGATCAGAGCGAACGCGGCAAGGCCAAGGAGCGAATACAGCACGATGAAGGCCAGGAGGGAGATTGCCACCTGGGACGCTGCTACCGGCGAACTTGCCGCAGACGTTCTCATCACATGATAAACAATCCAAGGCTGACGGCCGACTTCGGTCACTATCCACCCGAGAAGCCCGGCCAGGTAAGGAAGAGGGATTGCGTACATCATAATTCTCAGGTAACGCGGGCTGGATTCCAATCTGTTTCTCTGTAACAAACCAATAAACGCCAGCAGCACGAACAGAAAGCCCAAGCCCACCATAATTCTAAAGGAACCAAATACGAGAGTGACCGGAGGCCTGTCCTCTATGGGCCAACTCTTGAGACCTCTTACTTCCGCATTCCAGTCGCCGTACACCAGACGGCTTAAAAACTTGGGTATCTGAAACATCTCGACAAGATTACGCTGATTGGCTTCGTCGGGGACGATCAGCATTGAAAAGGGAGCACCTTTCCGAGTCTCCCATTGTGCCTCGACCGCGGCGAGTTTTTCCGGCTGAACCAAAGCCATCTCTCTTCCGTGAAGATCTCCCACGAATGCTTCGGAAACGGCAAAAATGAAGGTAAAAACAAGGGCTATTCTGAACGATTTAGTAAAGAAGACAACGTTGCTTGTCCTGAGGATGTGGTAAGCGCTTATACCCATCACAAAAAAACCGGCTACTAAGTAGCCTGCGAATGTCGTATGGAGATAGGTCAGGATGGCAAAAGGTTGTGAAACGATCGCCCACAGATCTGTAAGTTCAGCCCGGCCGTTTCGAATTGCATAACCCACAGGATGCTGCATCCACGAATTTGCGACCAGGATCCAGAATGCAGACATATTGGAGGCAATCGCCACTATCCAAATACAGGCCGCATGAAACTTGGGAGAAAGCTTTTTCCAGCCAAAAGCCCACACTGCAATGAAAGTGGATTCCAGGAAAAAAGCTACTGAAGCTTCAATTGCCAAAAGCGATCCAAAGATGTCACCCACGTATTTCGAGTACCCAGCCCAGTTGGTTCCAAATTGAAATTCCAGGGTAAGACCGGTGACAACTCCCACGACAAAGTTGATGAGGAATAGTTTTCCCCAGAACTTAGCCATTTTCTTGTATTCTTCGTTGCCTGTTCTCACGTAAAAGGTCTCCATGATAGCAACCAGAATAGAAAGGCCCAGCGTCAAGGGAACGAACAGAAAATGAAATAATGTGGCAACTGCAAACTGCAGCCGGGACAACATTACGACGTCCATATAAACCTCCTCGTGAACCACATCGGGAGTCGTGGTATCTTCCGCCTTCTATTTTTTCAGTGTAGCAGTATTCTCTCTCACGAATTAGAATTGCTCTTGCTCGGATCGGGGGCGTCACCTTTTTTTATGCACAGCATTTGTAAAGCTTCCTTGGCCACGTCTTTTACGTGGAGTTTTGCAGCTTGGTTACCGATATATGTAT
The DNA here is from genome assembly GCA_903853735.1 of uncultured Desulfomonile sp. Next base: position 3,755 of record CAINUH010000487.1, read on the forward strand.
GAAATTCGGAATCATCGTCCAACATGGTCCGTAGTTTTGGAACGGCCTCGTCGGTACCGGTTAAACCGATGGCTAATGCAGCGAGGCCCCTAACAGTCGCGTCTTTGGACTCCAGATACTTGGTGAGGCAGTCCCCGGCTCCTCGGAGCAGATGTGGACGCACTGCGGCCAGCCGCGCCCAAGCCCACAGAAGTCCCTGCTGCAAACCTTCGTGTTCCAGGAAATTACCGCGTTCATCTGCATAAGAAGCAAGAATTGAGGAGTATTCAGTTGAGAGTTTCTCACTACGCGCCAGGGCCTCGCCTATAACCTCCGGCGCTCCCCATCCAATTCCCCCGGATTCTTCATTCAGACTCCACATCAGGCGTCGTATGATGACTCTGGCGTCTTCGATGTTCGTGAGAGTCAGATTTTCGATCACTGCGCCCATGGCAATAACGGCTCTCCATCGCACCTTTTGGTCGGAGTGGAGGAGAAAAGAGAAGAGAGGATTGATAACCTTTCTGCCCGGCAGCATGCTCAATTCTCTTAGACTATTTTCAAAATCAGCCGCCTGAAGGAGAACCAGCACATGCTGTTTGAGACCTCGACCTCTCCCGGAGTAAGTTTCCGACATGTTCCACCTCTTTGCTTTTTTTGGGCACGTCGGATATCCATCTTCCAAGGGCCACGAGCAAAGCCCGGCTTCCTAACAGTCATCCTTGATGGCGCTCGCCAGTTCACGACCTAATTCAACGCATTTTCGTAGTCCCTCGTGATTCGGCACAAATTGGAGGCTTATTCCGGGGCTTACTGCCTTGATCTTCATTTCCTCAAGAGACTTCGTTATCAGCTTTACAGCTTCGCCACTCCATCCGTAAGAGCCGAACGCAACGCCTATTTTGCCGGCGGGACGCAGGCCTTTCATGTAGCACAGCATGTCCGCCATGCGGGGAAGCATCCCGTTGTTGAGAGTGGCGGATCCTATTACTACCGCCTTGGAGTCAAGCAATTGCGTGATTACATCACTCCTGTGATCAACGCTGAGATCCATCAACCTGGTGCTGATCCCTTTTTCTATGAGGCCGTCCGCTATTGCCCTGGCCATCATCTCGGTGCTGTGCCACATTGTGTCGTAAATTATGAGGGCCTTTTGTTTTGGAATCTGCTTACTCCACCGGTCGTAAGCCGCAACAATTTGTTGTGGGTTGTCACGCCAAATCAGACCGTGGTCAGGAGCAATCATGTCTATCTTCAGGTCCATTTTTTGGACGTTTGAAATCAGCTTCTGAATGAGTGGGGAGTATGGAAGAAGAATATTGGCATAGTATTTTTCAGCATGAGCCATCAGTTCGGAAGAATCTACCTCGTCGTTGAAGCGTTCACTTGTAGCCCAGTGCTGTCCAAAAGCATCGCTGGAAATGAGTAGAGCGTCTTCCTTAATGTAGGAAACCATGCTGTCCGGCCAGTGGAGCATTCTCGTCTCTATAAATTGGACAGTTCTACTTCCCAGGCTGATTTCCTGTCCCGTGCCCACGACTTCGTAGGGCCAGTCGTCACGGTGGTAGTGAGCCAGCAGAGCTTGCTTGCCTTTAGGGCTGCAGAAAATCTTCTCAGGTTTGATGGCGTCGACTATTTCCGGTATCGAACCGGAATGGTCGGGTTCAACATGATTGACTACGAGGTAGTCAATCTTGGTCGGTTCGACCACTTTTCTTATATTGTGCAGCAAATCACTCTTGAACGGTTTCTTAACCGTGTCAAAGAGCGTTATTTTTTCGTCAATAATCAGAAATGAGTTGTAGGTTGTGCCTCTTTGAGTTGAATACCCATGAAAATCACGCATGGTCCAGTCTACAGCTCCAACCCAGTTAATACCTTTCTTAACTTCCACAAGTGTACGCAATGTTGTCCTCCACAAAAAAATGTTTGAAAAAAGTTGGCGGCCTGCCTCCACCGTGCTGATGGTAGGGTAGAATTCAGGCGTTTCTTGCCCGTCAATATTCGGCTTTCCGAAAAACATCTCGGATTGCTACGGCCAAGCCCATCTCGAACGGGGAGGCGCCGAAACTCGTTATTCGGGAGAAAATGAATCCTTGCCGGCGCCGCACACCGGGCAAACCCAATCTGCGGGCACGCTGTCAAAGGCTGTTCCTGCATTTACTCCGTTGTCAGGATCGCCGATTGCCGGATCATAAACATAGCCACACACGTCACACACATACTTTGTCATAGCTCCTCCCTTTTCTTTGGTGTTATTGACAAGCCTCTAAAGGAGACTTCCGTCGACTTCCTGTTGCCGGGCGCAAGCTCGACTTAATGCACTTCGAACCAACCGTATATTATGTGAAACTTGCTAGGCTCAAAATCTCCGGCTTCATTTCTCACGAGAAAAAACAAAAGTTAAGGCATGGACTTCGAGGACAAGGTCCTACCAAAATCAAATGCTTCTCGCAGATGCTCGGGGGAAGTCCGCACATCGCCCCGGCGCTCAACCGATCTTATCAGGACGCCTCCCTCATACGTCATATCGAGAGCGTCATAGAAATACTTTGCGACCAGTTGGGCGCCTTCGAATAAACTCCTGCCTTTTGTGGCGCCCACTGAAATGAGGTATCCCCGGCCTCTATCAAGGGACTTCCTGCGCTCAGCGGATTTGTGAAGTCTCTTCCGGCACCACATGGCCTGACAACGATCTATGAGAGCTTTGGCCTGAGCCGTGATCCCATAGAAAAAAATTGGCGAGGCCAGTATTATTGCTTGGGCTTCCAAGAATTTAGGATACACGGTTTGCATGTCGTCTTGCACTACGCACTCACCGGTTTCGTCGCAGCCGCCGCACTCATGGCATCCGCTCATTTGCAGTTCGCAGCATCGTATGGTGGATATTTCAAAGCCTGCCGTTTCAGCCCCTCTCAGAGCCTCTTCCAAGAGAATATCAGTGTTACCGCCGATGCGTGGACTTCCATAAATTCCTAATACTTTCATGACTAACTCGATTCACCCTAACCGCGGATCCTGGCCGGTCATCCCACATTCCGGAATGTAGCAGGTGACGTTGACAAACTCGCATTTTTCTTTGCACGTTGCGCAGGTATCCGGAGGAGCCTGCCCGGTATCGGCCTGGAACGTATAACCACACTTGGGACATTTCCATGTAATCGTTTCCATTTGTGATTTCCTTTCCCAATAAATTGAACACTGGTAGTTGCTCCGATGAAGCGCTCTCGGTTTCTCCGGACCGGAACTCATCTAGCCTCTACCCGGAACCCCAAGAGGCCGGAAGAACCTTTTGCCCGCACCGCAGATCGGGCATTTCCAATCTTCCGGCAAGTCTTCAAAACTTGTCCCCTTGGCAATCTTGCCTTTCTTGTCCCCCTTGGCCGGATTGTACATATATCCGCAATTGGCAGTCTGACACTGGTAAATAGGCTCTGACTCGGACATTCCATCCTCCTGAAACAACAATAACAAGTTTCGTGCGGCCCTATCGGGCAAGACCTAAGTGGTCTTGTTCATAAGTTCGATGACGTATTTCATCGGTTCCAACACAGGCTTTTCGAGAAGAACACAATGACCGGCACGGAGAAACTGTCTCAAAACTCTAAAATCTCACCAGGTTCAATGAGTTGGTTCCCCACCCCTTGATGGGCGGGGAAAGGGGAGGGTGAATTATGCCGTTCTGAGATACTCTCCGGAGGCCGGTCCTGCTATTCTTGAATAGGGTCGGCGTGTGTCCGCCGGCCGCAACCAAGTTGGTCCCCAGTGCTGACTCCAATCACGCCGAAAAGTCCCTCACCTACACACTACGCTTTCCATAGACCATGTAGATTACAAAATTCCCGTGCCGTGAAATCGCCCTTAACCGGGAAAACAGCTTCAGGCGCTTGACCAGGTTCAAGGAATTGTCGATAGGCCTTTCCATCGGCAATATTCTCAATCCACTCGATGTAATGTTTCTCGTCCATCGGATGCGCCACACTGCCGACTTTGACTTTGAAACCACCGTCTACCGCTTCTTTAACCGGCACATGTTTTTCTTTTGCAGCATCAACCGTGTTCGCTACAAAAAGTTTCATGGGCTTTCCGCAACAAACAAGCTCACCCATGCCGGAATGAATCATCTCTACCATGTTTCCACATACTTCACACTTGTAAATCTGAAGTTTTTCCGTCATCTGTCAGTACCTCCTTCTAAATTTAGCACGCGTAACCGGATTCGATGTCAGTGATGAACACGTCCCTTTGCTATTCTTTGCCGGCCTCAAACACCGTCCTTTTCAGTCAGTCCTTGAACCGGCAACTCCGTCTTGGACACGCTCCTGCCGGCGGTGAACAGCGAGGACCCAAACGATCTCGAATTTTGATCCAATTCTCGTATTATGACAGGAAATTTACCAGTTTTCAGCCAAAATCTCGTAGTAACCCCGAGGATGAGCACATGCCGGACATGATTCAGGCGCTTCGAGGCCCTCGTGGAGATAGCCGCAGTTTATGCAACGCCACACCACTGATTTGTCTTTCTTGAAAACCTTACCCGACTCCACATTTGCCAATAGGTCTAAATACCGTTTTTCATGCTGCTGTTCCGCAACACTGACTGTTTCCCAAATCTTTGCGGCTTCTTCAAAGCCCTCCTGCCTCGCGATCTTGGCAAAACCCGGGTAAAGTTCGGTCCATTCAAAATGCTCTCCGGCCGCCGCAGCCTTCAAGTTGTCAGCCGTACCAGTTATAATTCCTGCCGGAAAAGCAGCCTGAACCAACACTTCCCCACCCTGAAGTTGCTGAAAAAACCGCTTTGCATGCTCTTTTTCCTGGTTGGCGGTCTCTTCAAAAATTTGAGCGATCTGTATCAGACCTTCTTTTCTAGCCTGTGAGGAAAAGTAGGTGTAACGATTACGCGCCTGGGATTCTCCGGCAAATGAACCTAAGAGATTCTTCTCTGTTTCTGATCCCTTCAATACTGACATTTATGCCTCCTTTTTTTAATTTGTGGAACTAGTGTTAAGTCAAGCCGCTGTCTTGCAGCGGGGACAAATGCCGACAAACTCGAGCCTATGCCACAAGATCTTGTAATCACTTAGCCCCTTTACGGCATCGTTTATTGAAGCGATGGGAAAAGATGCAACATCCTCTACGCGACCGCACGCAATGCACCGAATATGGTAGTGATTCTCCGTTACCCCATCGAAACGCTTCTGCGTGCCGGCGGTTTCCAGTTTCTGAATCATC
>CAINUH010000488.1 GCA_903853735.1 uncultured Desulfomonile sp.
CGCGGGCCACAAGGTTTTCCCACATTCTGGATTGCGATTCGTTCACTCCCAGAGACGCTGGTCGACATATTGGTGTCCCCCAGTGCTCCACTGGCAATCCCTGATGATACATGGCGTGTCCGGCCTCGTGAATCACGCCAAAAAAAGCCTCTGTGAAAGAATCCTGCCTGTAACGGGTGGTAATTCTGACATCGCCCGGACCGATCCCAATGGTAAACGGATGAGCCGATATATCGAGCCGACCGGCCTCAATGTCATAGCCGATCTTCAGAGCTACCTCACTGGCGAATCGCTCCTGATCAATAATGGGAAAGTTGCTGCTGCATATCTCTGGATGTACGGTCTTTGAGCTGCTTTGAATCCGGTTCAACAAAGCAACAAGAGCCATGATCAATTGTTGAAAAATAGGTTCGAGGTTCGAAGCTGTTTCACCCTGTTCGTAGTGGTCCAGCAAAGCGTCGTAAGGCTCTTTCTCGTATCCGAGGGCTTCAGCCTCTTCTCTCTTGAGTGCAATGATCCTCTCCAGGTGGGGTTTGAAAGCAGACCAATCATTCTTGGGCCGCGCCTTCTCCCACGCGGCCTGCCCTTCTGCCGAGGCACGCGTAAGTTCCACGGCAAGCCTTTCAGGAATCTTGACGGCTCGGTCATAATTCCTGCGCCATTCCCTGATGTTTACTGCTTCGACCGAAAGCCCGTCTTTTGTGAATCTTGAGCCTTCCACGATAGAAAGGAGTTCACCTAGTACCGGATCGGTGGTAATTTGATGAAGCATTTTAGCCAGAGCTGTGAGCTGACCTACTCTATGAGCGTGACCTTTCGGTGGAATCTGGGTTCGTTGATCCCAGTGCAACAAGGCCATGGCCGAAGAGAGATAAGAAATCTGCTTGCTGTGATCGCACAGGCCAGCGTAAGCGTTCGATATGTTCATTGTTTCAGCTTCATCACAATTCAGAATGTTTAATAGCGCTGCAAGCTTCGTTAAATACGTCGCTAAGTCTCAGAATCCCCACATAACCTCCTCCAGGACCTCTGACCACCAGTGACAGGTGATTGCCCATTAGCAACTTGTGGATCGCCTCCTTAAGAGAGGCATGATCATCAATAATTTCTCCTTCATCCGGGACTGACATTATGTCCTTCACCTTCACTATTGCGGCCTTCTTGGCCAGTTCCTGCAGAGGCTCTTTCCAAAGGCCATACTTTTCCCTAACTGAATTCGCCATGTTGCAATCCAACCCGAGTAGGAACAAAATCGTCCTGTCGCAGGTAGACCCATGATCAGAACTGAAAAGTTTGAAAGACTCCCTTAAACTCGACTCTAGTTCGTCTATCACATCTTTGTACTTTGGCTCCAGTGCCTTGAGAATTTCAAAATGCCTGAGAGTGCCCACTGTCTTTTCATCCTTGTCGTGGACCAGTATGACCCTCGGCCGGTATTCCCATCGATCACCTATGAGACGTGTGACTTCCAGGGACAGGATAGCGTCGCGGAGACTCGCGTCCTGAGACACTTTGGGGCACTGGGGAAAATGCACCATCAAATCCCTGACCTTGATCGCTAACATGCAACCCTCCTTGTGACAGCGTCTACGTAGCGTCCATTCGGCTCCTACTGGAGACTAAAACTTACACGTGCGGAGATAAAAAGTAAACCCAATCCTTTTCCGGCAAATAGGTCTATCTTCTTATATTATGCTTAATAACCGATCAGTTGGCATTCCACTTGATCGACTGCCCCACGTCTTCAACACCGTTGGTCAGAGTAGCAGACAACCTTAGATCAGTAGAACCCTCCATGTGGTAAAGTTGAACCCGTTGACAGTCACCTGATTTTGGGACTAGATAACACCAAATGATATGCACGCTCCTCCCGTACTCTGGAGGTGATTCATGCATCTTCCCCGGTTTATTCTGCTTCAGCCCAAATCTCTCAATGAGGCGATTGAATTGCTGGCTGAGTCGGGTCCCCGAGCTAAACTCATGGCTGGAGGAACCGATCTTTTTCCACGGATGAAATATAGAATATCGCTCCCCGAGGCTGTTGTCACCCTAAAGGGGTTACCCGTCCGCGACCCTGAATTGACCCCGGACGGAGTGCTGTTCCTGGATTCGCTCATGCCCTTGGCGCAGGTGGTGAGATCCAAAGTGATTTGCGACGCCGCTCCGATAATTGCAGATGCGGCTGACAGAGTTGGTTCGAACCAGATCCGCCACATGGCGACGGTGGGAGGCAATCTGTGTCAGGAAGTCCGCTGCCTGTATTTTAACCAGAGCCATTCCTTCCAGTTTGTGGAACCCTGTTTCAAGCGAAACGGAGATATGTGTTACATGTTCCCAAAAGGGCGCAGGTGCCACGCGGTC
>CAINUH010000489.1 GCA_903853735.1 uncultured Desulfomonile sp.
CGCTGGCTCCAAAAAACAGATGGAGCCTGCGGACTTTTAACAAGTGAATTACAAACATTTTCAAAAGGCCAGATTTATTGCATTTTCTCGAGGCCGCTGACATACGCTATCTTTTTGAACAGATTCGAGATAAGAATAGTAAAATGGGGCGGTGGACTGAGTATAATTGGAAAACGCTGATACTAGAGTACGGAGAGGAAGTCGCACGCTTCTATAGGGATGGCACAGTTTTCATTTGGCGGAACCATAAGCCACAGTTGCGATCAGAAGGCGCTCCACTCAACCAAACATCACTGGCTGTTATCATTGGGCTCATCGGCCTTGAGATCGAGGCCCATGAAACCAAAGACTGGCCGAAGAACCTGAGTCCCGCGGAAGTAGAACTTGCATGCAAATACGCGACCTTTGAGTTAAACGGTTTCCCAACTTGGTTTCCTAAGCTTTTCGAGACGCACCCAAAGATTGTGTGCGACTTTCTCATGCGAGAAATCCGGTACGAGTTATCAATAGAGAATCCAGAGGCAGATACACACTACATCATAATCGACGTGAGCCGGTCGGGTCAGTGGGCTTGGAACCAACTCGCGCCCAGCATCTACGATCTCCTGAAAAAGGAGCCGAAGAACCTGTCCAACCTGGACAATCTGCTGAGGATTATTCAGGGATCAAACATAGCAGATGATCTTATTGAAAAGCTGGTATCTCGAAAATGTCGTGTCCTAAAGAATTCAGATCATGTGGCTCGCTGGTTTGCCGTATGGATTGACGTTGTTCCTGAAGCCGCAATTGCAGCCTTTAAAGCCCGAATTGGAAAGATAGCTGCTCCGAAGAAGCGAACTTCGTTCGCGATGACTTTCATAGCTCATCTTTTGGGTGGCCGCAGAGTTAATGGAACTGCTGTGCGACAGGCGTTCAAAACGCCGAAATACCTGAAGTCGCTATACCTGCTGATGCATGAATACATCCGGCGCGAAGAGGATATCGAACGAGCCGGAAAGGGCGCCTATTCGCCAGGATTGCGCGACGACGCGCAGGATGCACGGGATAGCCTATTTAGCTTGCTGAATCAGATTCCAGGTAAAAGAGTCGTTTTTGGCGTTAATGGACATCGCCAAGGTGTATCCTGAAGAGGCGTCTCGGCCATGGATATTACATCATGCAAAGACAAAGGCCGAACAGGACGGCGATATTGAACCTTGGTCGCCCTCACAGGTAAGGGATTTCCATGAGAGGCTGGAGCGTACACCTAGCAATCACAGGGAATTGGCTGATCTTGGCATCCTGCGACTCTTAGATCTCAAGGACGACTTGGAACACGGTGACAGTAGCATTGCGGGCATTTTGCAAGCCGTTACGCATGAAACAGACATGCGCAAATATATTGGGCGGGAGTTACGAGAGAAAGCATTCGGACGGTATTCTATTCCACAGGAAGAGGAGTTTGCCGATGCCAAAAAACCAGACCTGAGATTCCATGGAGTAGGTTTCGATGGACCAGTTCCTGCCGAACTCAAACTCGCCGACAATTGGGCCGGACCGAAACTGTTTGAACGCCTTGAAAACCAGCTTTGCGGTGACTATCTGCGTGACAACCGCTCAAACCGAGGCATTTTTGTGCTCGTGTACCGGGGCGAGAAGGCTGGCTGGGATGTCCCCGGTAGCGATAATCGCGTGGATTTTGCAGGTCTGACTGTTGCTCTTCAGGAC
>CAINUH010000490.1 GCA_903853735.1 uncultured Desulfomonile sp.
GGAATTTGCCTGAGCAAAAATTCCAATCGCGCTGCCCAGGTACCGGTCTCAGGTGATGGATTGGTCTGTTGGCCTTTGATATGCGCCGTCTCCAGGAAGAGCCCCAACCCCATTCTCTCCTGCTCCTGCTTTGTTTCCATCAGACGTTTCTGCAAAATCGTAGGCACGTGCCACAGGATTCGATCCTGCGCGGTGCCTGTCCGACCGTCCTTCCAGCCCACGGATTCCCCGAAGGCATACCTTTTCGGCAGTGCTAAATAGGCCGGTTCCGTGCCGATCTCATCCCCATGTGGCGGATCGGGAATCTTTGCTGCTCTTAGCCGATTGAGTTCCTCGATTTGCAAGGCGGTATCGTCCGATGTGCCGAAAGTCGGTTTGTCCTCGGCAGTGCTTACCGTAAACCACGGGTTCTGCGCGTACAACTCGGCATCTTCTTCCAGACGTACTTCATAGAGCTGCTCATTGCCCGTTTCCATTACGTTATTCATAGGAAACTGCTGACCGATCGCATCGAAGAGCCCTTCGATGTTGGCCGACTGCTCGTCTTCTTTGTCAGGAAGCCGTAACCCGCCGGCGAAGAAGTCGCTCATGAGCCGAGCCACGCCGCCATAATCGATCGCTTCTTTATTCTTGGGCTTATACCTGAATAAGGCACCGAGAATCATTTCAGACTGCCCGGCATCATCCATCCATGCCAGGAACATGTCTGTTATTGTGGTGCTGAGCAAATCGAAATATCCCTCAAACACCAGTTTAGCCAGGGGAATCAGGTCGGCAACATCAGCCGCGGATGCAAACGGTGCAGTCCCGTCTTCCGGCGAAATGACAAACTGATGTCGGAAGAACGAGGTCAGAAATTTCGCGTAGTTCGGTCCCCGCAGGGCACGTCTTCCGAACTGCTGCACAACACCGGCTGTCGGCGACCTGAGTTGCAGTTCCGCTGCAATGGGGAAGAAAACGAGCTGAACCTTGTCTGGGGTAGCCGGCCTGACGTTGACGATCCGCACATCAAGGGAATCCTTCAGCATTTTCGTAATGGCGTCATACGTCAGTCGGGTAGAGGATTCACGCGCCGTGGCACGAGAACTCTCGAGACCTTTAAGAATGTTCACAACGAGAGACCGTTCCACTTTAGTGGTCTCGTTTACTGAAGCTCCGTTCATCGCCAGTGACACGAGTTTCATGAACAAGACTTTGATCAGGTTTTCGAATTCCCCTGGGGTTTCGCCGGAGCCGCTGAACGTGACCCCCAATTGCCCTGCGAAGAGCGGAATATGGCTTTGGCCCGGAGTGGACGAGGGGATAAACGTAATAGCCGGAATGAACTGGAGCCGGAAGATCTCGCGTGTGGCCAGAGCGTCTTCGTTTGCCCCGGGGAGCAACGACGTGTTGAGACCCCATTGCAGCGGGAGCGGCGCTTCCAAAGCGGTTGTCAGGTCCCCATTGCCGAAAATGTCTATCTTGATGGTCCGAGAGAAGCTCTTCGTTATCGAGATCTCTTGGGTTCCTTTCCAAGTCGGTATGCGGCAAATAACTATCTCGACCTCCACATCCACCCGGGACTCCAGTTGACCTGTGGTGGTCTGCCAATCGCCTCCGACCATCTTCTCGATGAGGAACGGGATTGACGCATCCAGTTTGATGTGCACGTCAACCTTGATGACTTCGAAATCGACATATCCAAATAGCTCGGCGTATATTCCCACTCGGCCGCTGATGCTCGTTGCATCCGGCTTCAGAAGGTCTTCATTGTCCGACACGTATCCCAGTGTCCCCTCGAGAATGGCATAGGCATTGATGCTCGCACCCAGTTTCAAAATGCCTGCAGGCTGAAATTCCCTCCCAATACCGACTCGGAACCCGAGACCGACGGTCGCGAGGAACTTCAGGTCGCTTCCTCCGAGCCGTTCTGCCATAATTCCGCGAAACCTCCCCACATAGATGCCACCTGCACCAATCAGAATGACCACCTGCACGGTTACGCATCGTGAGAAGTCGTTATCCCTGGGGAACCCGATGTCGACAAGGAAGTCTCCGTTGGTGTAGATGTCCACAGCCAACACCGGGAACCTGACCGAAGCCGCGCCCATCTCAATTTGTCGGACCTCATCCGGTAACGTGATCTCAGAATGGTATACTCCGAGATCTTCCGAAATGCGGCGGTACACGATTCCATACTTCCCCAACGACCCACAATCCACTTGAAGTGCATACAAATGCGGATCGTTCCAAACGGCCTTTATACCAAGTTTTTTAATAAGTTGCAGTTCTGTGGCCGCTGTGACCTTGTTTTCTCTTGAGTACTTGAGTTTTCTAGGATTTTGAGCGTCAATCGAATATTTTCTTAACAGCTTCACGAGATTGTCCACTGTGAGGTCTTCCGGTGCTATTTCCAGGTGTTGGCCGAATCCAAAAAATGGGGCCTTTGTGGCGTCTGCAGGATATCCTCCGAACCAACCCATTCGATTCATTGGGTTATTGGGGTCGGGAAAGATGTAAGCGTTGAAGTCCTTATCGGGCAATCGCATTCCCAGTATTTCGGCATGAACACCTTTCATAATTATGGCATAGAAAGGATCCCCACCCGATTCCACTTTTAACTCGAAGTCCTGGATCAGTATTTTGAGGACACCTTCGATGTCCAGCTCCAGCTTGCCTTGGGAAAAGCGTAGTCCTACTGCCTTGATTGCATCGCCCACATCGGCGCGCCATCCCAGCAGCAGCTCTGCCCGAAAATTCTTGAGCTTTCGAGAGAGTTCGCCAAGCGATCCCAGGTCAAATTCTAAACCCAGGCCATAGTCGAATCCTTCGCTATCGGACCTCAGCGGAAGGAATCCGAGATCTTCGAGTTTGCAGAGCTGCCCGTAAAC
>CAINUH010000491.1 GCA_903853735.1 uncultured Desulfomonile sp.
CGAAAAAAGAAAGGACGAAAACCCCATCCCCGGCCCAAGGTCCACAACCTGTCAGAAGCGGTCTCATCGATGGACCGAATCATGAGATCCGGGTCTACGGCAAATACAGACTCACGAGTGGTCAAGCGAAGAAAATCATAAGCCGAACCTTCACTGACTTCCGGCAGCACAAGTAGGGCAACGAGAATTACAAAGGCAGCCACAAGACCACGACTGAGGCAAAGCCTCGAGACCCGATAGGTGCTCTCTATGTTCACGGTGAACCGACTTGCTGAAAAGAAGTCCACATCCTGCCTCTCAACGGGAAGATTTCCTTGAGAGAAACTCTTCGCTCTTGATCGATCTCCGATGTTGGATGTTGGGCTTTCGAGTCGCGACATTGGACTCGGGACCTTCTACCTGAAGACCGACCCCAGGATGATTGCCAGAGTGCTGATGGGAGTGGCTTCGGATACGTCTTCGGCTGTTTTGTTCATGTTCCGGATGGCTCGCCGAGCCTCATAGTAAATTTCAGGATCGTTAATGAGGCGGCCCATGGTTCCGGACCCTTGTTGAATACTGCCGGAGATTCCTCGCACCTCTGTAACGAGAGCTTGAGCGTTTTTGTAAAGGGATTCATCCGTCACCAGCTTGCCGAGAGTGCCTTTCCCGCTGCGGACTTCCCTAGCCAGGGTTTCCATGTCGGATGCGGCCTTTCCAAACTTGTCGCTCGCTTCTCCCATGCCTCTGTAATATTTCTCCGCGTCGTCCATTGTGCGGTTAATCTTGGTTTTGTTCCTTGCTACAATTTCGTTTACATTCTTGGTCGCCGTATCCGTATTATCGATAGTCTGGTTAATTTTTTCCTTGTTTCTCACTAATAATGAACGCAGATCTTTGAATACAAAGTCCGAGTTATCGAGTATGCTATCTATTTTTTCGGACCCCTTTTGCTCGACTATCTGCTTCCTCACTTCGCGGGTGACCACCTGAAGATTCTGAGCTATTATACCGACACTCTCGAGGACCTTATCCGGATCTGTAGGCTCGAAGACGAGCGTCATTTCCTCTCCGGGCTTTAGTTTTCGAGCATTCGGCTTGCCGGGTTCGATCACAAGATACTTGTCTCCTGCCAATCCTTTGGACTTTATGAAGAGCCGAGATCCTTCAGGTATGCTGTTGCGATAAGCGTCGTTTATGAGCATGGTGATCGCTGCCTTACCGCTTTCCGAATCAAACCGAACATCTTTGACCGTTCCGATCTTGATACCGGCAATTTGGACCTGGGCATCCTTCGTCAGTCCCTCAACAGATCTAAAGTGGGCCTTAAGTACAAATCCGTCCTTTACGCCGATATCCAATACTCTGAACCAGACATACGCAACTATGGCTAGTGCAGCGAGAAAGAATATCCCCACCTTAGCTTCCGTTGAAAATCTATTCATCAAAACAATCCGTTGTTGAATCAATCAATTGTTATGGGTCCATCCGATGAACCGGTTACAAACTGTCGGACTGCCGGGTCAGAACTGTCTAGAATAGCTGCTGGATCCCCTTGCACCGCTATCTTGCCTTTCAGAAGCATCACGACATCATCCGAAATATTAAGTATTCCCTCAATGTCGTGGCTTACCACAACGTATGTTCCAGAGCTTTCCAGGTGGGTCTCCTCAATGAGTCTGTAAATCGCCGCCTTGGTAATGGGATCCAAACCGGTTGTGGGTTCATCAAAGAAAACTATTTCAGGTTCCAAAGCCAAAGCCCTCGCCAAAGCCACTCTCTTCCTCATGCCTCCGGAAAGCTCAGCCGGGAACTTATCCTGATGGTCCTTCATCCCCACTTTGGCCAGTTTTTCCTCGACTATCTCCAGAACCTTTGAATCCGCAAAATTGAGGTGTTCCCGTACAGGAAATGCCACGTTCTCCTTGACTGAAAGCGAATCGAACAGGGCGCCCTCCTGAAAAAGCACTCCGAACCTTCGACGTATCCGGTTAAGATCCCTGGGCTTCATGGTTACTATGTTCTCGCCATCGATGACGATGGCCCCGCTATCAGGCTGCTCAAGCCCTATAATGTGCCTCATCAGCACTGACTTTCCTGAACCGGATAGTCCCATTACGGCTGTCACCGACCCCTTGCGAATGTTGAAACTCACCCCTTTCAACACGTCCTGTGAGCCGTAACGCTTGTGAAGTCCTTCAATCCGGATCATACATACACTACCTTCGTACAAGGCCCTTGTTAGGATGAACGGAACATCACGGCAGTCATCAAGTAGTCCGAAATCAGGACAACCACTGCCGAGACAACTACCGATCTCGTTGTGGCCATGCCTACGCCTCTGGCTCCTCCCGTGGCGTAGTAACCCCCGTAACAGGCTACAAGAGAAAAAATGAGCCCGAACGCCACCGACTTCACCAGTCCGTGTGTAATGTCTTCTGGGACCAAGTAATACCGTATGCCGGATATAAACATTCCAGGATCTATGCCCAGATGGACCACTGCGATCACGTATGCACCGACCATGCCTGAGAAACAAAAAATGAGATCCAGCAGCGGCAGAGCAATGGTCGCGGAAACGATTCGAGGCACAACAAGATATTGAATCGGTTCAACAGCCATACTGGCCAGAGCGTCTATCTGCTGGGTATTACGCATACTGCCGAGTTCGGCCGTCATTGCCGAGCCTACGCGTCCAATGACCATAAGAGCTGAAATCACCGGGCCCAGTTCTCGACAAAGGGCCAATGCCACAGTAGCCCCGACCATCGATTCGGCCCCGTAGCGGTGCAGACCGTTGTAGCCCTGCAAGACGCTGACCATTCCGGTGAAAGAGCCTGTGAGCACAATCAACAGCATCGACTGAGTTCCCACAAAATCCAGTTGAGTCATGAACTCTCGCAAACGAAAAGGCGGTCTTGCCAGCCAGACAATCGCCCGGCCGAACAGGATCAACATGCCACCCAATTCCTCGCAAAAGGTCACTACTTTCCAGATCTGTCCGAGCACCAACGTTCCCAGGACAGAAAAAAACGTCATGGAGTTTTTTCCCGAGTTATTGCTCGGCCTCCGGAGCGCTGGGTTTTCAGTCATGACTGTATGAATTCTCCGAATTACGGCCGCCCCGCCGCTACGTCACGGCCTAAACGGTCGGATCAAAAAAACACCACGATGACCGCAGATTTCTGGCCGAATCATTTTAATGCAAATATTTAGACTATGTCAATATGTTTATGATAAACGTAATATATCAGGACAAATGTTTGCCTTTTAAGGCAACGACTCGACAACATTCCAATTGTCTGTTCCGACCCACATATCGGACAGAATGTCTGTGACAAAAATGGGTTGCCTAACGATAAACGTGGTGATATTGTGAGCTTTGTTAAGAGAAAATGATAGTTGTTTCAATAAGATAAGGAATTGCCATGCCGCGCGGCGACTTTGTCCACCTGCACTTGCACACTCAGTATTCGCTCCTCGACGGAGCCATCCGAATTTCCGATGCCGTAGTTAAGGCAAAGGACTACAAGATGCCGGCCCTGGCCATTACGGACCACGGAAATCTTTTTGGGGCCATGGAATTTTATACCGTCGTTCAGGCAAGCGGCATCAAGCCAATTATAGGATGTGAGGTTTACGTTGCCCCTGGATCTCGTTTTACCCATTCAACCAGGCCGGGCGAGCCCCATTCGCATCATCTGATTCTGCTCTGTGAAAACGAGAAAGGCTATCGAAATCTCTGCCGGCTTGTCACCAAAGGCCACCAGGAAGGTTTTTACTACAAGCCCAGGGTTGATGCGGAACTTCTGGAAGAATTCAATGAGGGACTGGTTTGTTTGAGTTCATGCATGTCAGGGGAAATTGGCGTACGTATTTTGGCGGGTGACGAGAAAGGAGCCGAAGATAAAGCCGCCTGGTACCGAGGCGTGTTTGACGATGGCAGATACTTCTTGGAAATTCAGGAAAACGGGCTCGAAAATCAGCGGAAGGTCAATCAAGGTATTCTCCAATTATCCAAACGGCTCAACATACCGCTGGTCGCAACAAATGACTGCCACTATCTGGAGAAGTCGGATCATCGGGCTCATGAGATCCTGTTGTGCATCCAGACCGGGAAAAAGATCGATGACCCCGGCAGGCTCATCTTCGATACAGACCAGTTTTATTTCAAGTCACCGGAACAGATGGCCCACGATTTTCGTGAGGTTCCCGAGGCCCTCCGAAACACGCTGGCCATATCTGAGCGGTGCTCCCTGTTGCTTGAATTCGGCCAATTACACATGCCGCGCTTCGATCTGGGAACCGGTGAAACCTTGAGAGAACGTCTCGAGAAGGATGCACGGGACGGTCTGGAGCAACGAATTAACAGACTCCTGCAAAGCGGCAATATCGATCCGATTGGGGAGCAAGAGTACAGGAAGCGCCTGGATCACGAGATACTGCTGATACAGGAAATGGGCTTTTCAGGATATCTGCTCATTGTTGCAGATTTCATCCGTTTTGCCCGCGCTAACAGAATTCCGGTGGGACCAGGCAGGGGGTCTGCTGCCGGATCTCTTGTGGCCTATTGTCTGGGGATCACGGACATTGATCCCATTCGTTACAAACTCCTCTTCGAACGATTTCTCAATCCTGAACGAAGGAGTATGCCCGACATCGATGTGGATTTCTGCACAGAGGGTCGTGAACGGGTCATTGAGTATGTTTCCAGGAAATACGGCAAGGACAACGTGGCCCAGATAATTACGTTCGGAAGAATGCAGGCCAAAGCCGTGGTGAGGGACGTTGCTCGCGTCATGGGATTGCCTTACGCGGATGCAGACAAAATCGCAAAGTTGATACCCGATGCTCTTAGAATCACGCTCGACACAGCCATCAAGGAAGAACCGCGATTGCGGGAGATGATAGAAAGATCTCCGGATGTTGGAGACCTGATAAATGCAGCCAGGTCTCTGGAAGGGCTGACAAGACACGCTTCCACACATGCAGCAGGAATAGTGATCTCTGACAGACCGCTGGTGGAGCACCTACCACTTTATGTCGGGAACAACAAAGAAACCGTAACTCAGTACGACATGACGTGGGTTGAAAAAATCGGTTTGGTCAAGTTCGACTTCCTCGGGCTCAAGACCCTCACAGTTATCGATCAGGCAATACGCCTCATCGAGAAATCACGCGGCATCGAACTGGATATGGGATCTATCCCTCTGGATGATAAAGAGACTTTCGAACTTCTTTCCAAGGGCGACACTCTGGCCATATTTCAACTCGAATCTTCCGGCATGAGGGACGTGCTGACCAAATTCAAGCCATCAGTGTTCGAGGACCTCATCGCCATACTGGCGCTCTATCGGCCAGGGCCGCTCGAGTCCGGCATGGTGGACGATTTTATCAACCGCAAGCACGGACGCACGCCTATAGAATATCACCTCCCGGAGTTGGAGCCTATTCTCAAGGAAACTTATGGAGTCATTGTCTACCAGGAACAGGTGATGAACATTGCGACCGCCCTGGCA
>CAINUH010000492.1 GCA_903853735.1 uncultured Desulfomonile sp.
ACTCCATGGCCACGACATAAAACGCGTGGTTCGGAATTCCCGAGTTTATGTGCACCCCTCCGTTGTCCTCGGTGCCAGTGTATTTATCCTTCATGTGTTTTGGCTGCGGGTCCGTACCCATACTGGGATCCTTGTCATAAGCCTTCTCAGCCTTGAAAGTCCTGAGTGCCTTTGCATGAGTTCCTGGCCCCATTATCTCGTGTCCGACAAGCCAGATTGCCTGATCCACGGTTTGCTTGAGGTACCACTGAGAAACCAACTGGCCTGCTACGTCGGAGAAGTGCTCGTTGAGCGCACCCGGTTCATCCTGGTACTCTAACTGACATGTATAACTGGTCACGCCGTGAGTCAATTCATGCGCGACAACATCCAGGGATTTGGTAAACCGGATAAAGAGATTCCTGTCCCCGTCTCCGTAGACCATTTGTTCGCCATTGAAAAAGGCATTGTCGTACCCGCTGCCAAAATGAACGCTGGACCTCAGCGACATGCCTTTGTCGTCAAGAGAATTCCGATTGTAGATCTCCTTATAGAAGTCATAGGTGTATCCGCTGAAGTCATATGCCTCGTCGGCAGCTTCGTCACCGCAGGGAGGTTGCCCTTCGGAACGAACAAGATCCCCAGGTAATGGCCGCGTAGCATGGTGCAAGTCATAGACCAACCTTTCTTTACCGGCTCGAGCAGAAGGTATCGCCCCCATAAAAGGCATCAAGCCAAACGTTATCCGCCTGGAACGGAGAGCCTCCGACAAGGCAATTGTCTTGATGGCGATTCGCCTGATCTCCTCGTCAGGATGCTGTGCCATATGGTCGAGGACGTAGGGCGCCAGTATGCAGTGTAATGGATTGTGACAACTGTGCCCTAGCTTTCCCCTCAAAGTGGTTTCGGATGCATCGTGGCTTGAGCCATAACGCACATCTTGTCCGCAGGTACGCATATTAACAGACCTCCTGTTCCTGGAATTGATTGAGATAGTCGAAGAATCGGTCGCTTCCGCAACCTATCCCAGTTCGCAAAGTGGACCCTCATTAACGCGACATCGAGTCACCGCGGGCACACGACGCCGGAGATAAACGCATTATTTGAGGCTTCTTGTCGGCAGCAGAGGTACATCTGTCTCTATCCCCTCTATACGAAATGCGATATGGCTTCATTAACGTTGGTTTATGCCAGCACCTGTTCCCCTAGCACTGTAATCAGCGGCATGGTAAGGGCCCACACTGCAAGTCAGAAACGCCAAACTCTTAATATGTTGGCGAACTCTCATGCCCCGTCATATCTAGCTCACACTTTGTGACACGCATAAAATTACTCTGGCAGATCCTCGGAAGACCGTCAAGCTGTTTTCGACTTGCCCCCGGATCATGTACCACGGGAGAGCTATCAACCCTGTTGAGTAGGCAACTTAAAACCTATAAAAGGGCACCTCTAAAAATTGATCGATTTTAAGCGAATTTTGTAAGCGGTTTGGGTGCTCATGTGATAGATCAAAACTATCTCACACACGGAGAAAGATCAAAATGCCAAATCGCTTTCAACCCGGTTTTTTCGATATTCATGAGCGTACAGCCAAGCTGACAGAGATGGGTGATCCGTTGGTTGGACTGAATGAGCAGATTGACTGGGAAGCATTTCGACCCAGCTTGAATGTTGTGTATGAGAAAGCCAGGAAGA
>CAINUH010000493.1 GCA_903853735.1 uncultured Desulfomonile sp.
GTCCGGAGAGGGAACGATGAGCATGGGTATGGCCTTTCGGTATGCAGGTGCGAAATCAGTCCTCATGAGCCTTTGGAGTGTGGATGCCGACAGTTCTGTGAAATTGGTGGAGCATTTTTTCAAATACATGGCCGAAGGCAAGAGCAAAATCGAAGCGTTAAGGCTTGCCAGGAAGGATATCAGGAAAGACGGACACGACCACCCATTCTTTTGGGCGCCATTTATTCTTGCTGGAGAAACGGCGCGGCCGTGAAGGAGAGAAGTGAATGAAATCTTGCGTAAGACTAGTGGGCTATTTTGCGTTAGCATCCACATTGGCATTGATTGTGGCTGAGTCGCCGGCGGTTCTTGCACGAGACTGTGAAAAAGCTGAAGCTTACTACCGGTTGTCACGGGAAAAACAGGATGGGGACCGACTCTACCTGCTTGAAAAAAGCTTCCAGCTTTGCCCGTCTCACGTCAAGGCTTCCTCTGAGCTTTTCTCCGCGTACCTTGATCTCGCAAAGACCTACTATGTGGAAGGCCGCTACGAGAAGGCAATTGGAGCTTACGAAAGGGCCCTGGTCATTAAGCCGGATGACCCGGCGAGTCGAGATGCGCTGAAAGCCCTCCAGGAAGAGGTTTCTTCTCAGAGTGGCGGCTTCAAAACAGCCCAAGAGATAGTGGAGAAGTACAGGCAGGGTGGACCAGCCGATAATGTGCCGAAACTTATGGGGTTTCAGTCACAAACAGCGCCTAAGTCCAGGCTGAGGTTTAACAACATTCTATTCAACGAATGGTCCTACCAGATTGATCGACCAGAGGCCTCCAAACAGTTGGACGAAATAGGGGCAGCCCTTCGTTCTCTCCGGACGGAGCGTTTGCGTTTCACCGTCGAGGGTCATGCAGACAATCGAGGGCCTTCAGACGATAATATGCGTATTTCGAGGCAGCGCGCCGAAGCCATAAAAGAATATCTCGTAAAAAACTTCGGGATAGAACCTGAAAGGATAGAACCATTGGGCCTCGGTTCCGAAAAACCTCTTGTCTCTAACGATTCAGCCGAGAACATGAGGAAAAACAGGCGAGTTGAAATACTCTTCGTACAGTAGCTAGAACCTTTTTAAGAGTATCACTCCGGTCACAAGGAATAATACTCCCACCACTCG
This sequence comes from uncultured Desulfomonile sp., assembly GCA_903853735.1. The sequence goes on from CAINUH010000493.1 coordinate 1,149, forward strand.
CCACATATTCATTGGATGTTCCTGATAGCCGATCAGTCCGTAATGGTCCAACATCAGTGAGGTCGCCATTTGCCCTGCGACCATGAGAGCCAACATGGTGGCCGCACCCAATTTGGGTGCCAGAATCACAGTGACCACCACCAGGAAAGCTCCGAGAATCCCACCCGTCCACAACCATGTTGGGAGTTGAACAAATACTTGGAACGACGGCCAGGATATTTGTAAGACCAGGGCATACAAGAGAAGAGCGATGGTACCAACCGCGAACGATACAAAGGCTGCCAGGACAGGATCCTGGGTGAATAATCGCAGTTGCGAGTTTATTCCCGCCTGAGTAGGTGCGCACGCTCCCGCAAGGAGTGCAAGAGTCACGTAGAAAGCATCCATTCTAATAAATACCTCCCAAGGACCGAAACCGGTATGAGGTGAAGAAATGGTTTCCGCACATTTGTTTCTGTAGTATCATGAGACAGGTAACTTGGTTCCTTTGTAGTTTCATAGTGTTAAATCCGATTACGGTTGTACGCCTTGCGGTCGGAGCGAAAGAGATCGCGGGTCCATTGACGCGAACTACTGTCGGATACATCATAAATAAAAGCAAATGGAGATGCCGGCATGTCTGAAAACGTAAAGCGGATAAAGATTTTCGAATATGCGCTCAACCAGGAAAAAACCGGCATGAGTTTTTTCCGGAACTCATTGGAGCGTATGGGAGTAGGCGCAGCCGTTAGCGCTTTCAAGCGGCTAATCGCTGAGGAGGAAAAGCATATTGATTTCATAACACGCATCCTGGCCGATCTCAAAGCAAGTGGTGAGATCAACGGGGAAAATTTACAGGAAACAACTGTGGAAGCTACAAATTTCTTCGACGAGAGGGCCAAACGGGAGTTTCTTGAGCAGTGCGTAGAAGGATCTATGATGCCTGATGTGACGGTATTTAACACCGCGTGGCTCATAGAAAAGGATCTTAGCGAGTATTACGGGAAAATGGCCGCCCAAACTGACGGAGACGCGGCACGGGCGCTCAAAATGTTGTCCAATTGGGAAAAAGAACACGAGAAGTTCTTCCGGGAATATCGCGACAAGTTGTCTGATGTTTACGCGCAGATGCCCTGGGGCGGTTGAGAAGCAATTGGGCTTTCCCGAAAGGAAGAGTTAGAACGCTCATGATCCGATCAGCCGCGGAATACCATGTTCGGACAAGCTATGACCGGATGGATATGGACTCTCATTACCTCGACTGGTCAGGGCAGCCGAGCGTTTTCAAGACCTACCCAGGCCGTGAGGCCGTTAGCCTGTCTCAGAATACAGTGTATTCCCGAGAAAAATGGTCGGAAGTTCTGGAACGCGGCTGTTTATCTGCCGACGAATCTGAAATGGATTTTGAGAGGCTTTCCCGCATCGTCTTGGTGTCTCATGCGATAACAGCCAAAGCACGTTTTGGGGGTGCGGATTTTTATTATCGGAGCGTGGCGTCTGCCGGTGCGCTTTACCCTTTCGAGCTATACGTGGCTGTTGTGAACGTTCATGGTATTGAGAATGGGGTTTATCACCATGATGTCGCGAGCCGCGCACTGACTTTATTGCGTCCTGGAAACGCATTTGCGGACATATCCGAGGCGATCACCATCGAACAAGACGAAACTCCCACTACGGCATTCTTTCTTACCAGCATCTTTTTCAGGAGTTCCTGGAAGTATCGCGATCGCGCCTACCGTTATCATCTTTTGGACACAGGACATTTAGCGGAAAACCTATCTCTGGCTCTCAAATCGGAATGCCTCCGATTCAGGCTTGCTTATGATTTTAACGACCGCATGCTCAATCAGCTTCTGGGCCTGGACACCAGCCGAGAGGTTTGCCTGGCCGTTGCATTGGTTGCGGGTGTCAGATCACCGGCTCATTCCAATGTCGTCGGTCTGGGCGAGGTAGCTCCTGACTTGGCCGTCTGCAGTACGGTCGCTGCCCGTGAGGTGGACTATCCTGTGATCCGACAGATTCACACAGCCTCGTCCACGATTGTTGAGCCTGTGGGATCGTTGCCTCACATGCTGGACGAATTAGGCCTGAGCGTCCAGTCCTGGACTGAGGTTTCCCGGACGGGGGAACCCCCCGAATCAATCGGATATGCTGATGCTGTATTAACAAGGCGTTCCATGAGGAATTTTGTTAGGAACGAACTACCCTATGATTATTTCGCGTCTTTCGTGAAGGCGCTTTGTTCAGATTCGATGAACGATACCGGTCCAAATGATATGGGCTCAAGCTGTGTCCAGGTGGGCTTTCTTACGGGAAGAGTGCAAGGGTTGAATCCTGGATTTTACCTGCTCGACAGTACGAACAGGTCCATTGGTCTTGTGGCCGAAGGCTTTCTGATGGACGAAATGGCCCATGTATGCTTGGGACAACAATGGCTTGTGAACACTGCCATTAATTTCCTGTTCCTGTGTAATCTGGAAGTATTGGAACGGACGTGGGGGCCTCGGGGATACAGGTACGCCATGCTGTACGCCGGCCGGCTCGGACAGAGGATCTATATCGGCGCCACGTCTATGAAAATTGGCTGCTGCGGTATCGGCGCGTTTTACGACGCTGAGGCTGTCAGGCTGCTGCGCCTGAATGATAAGACTAAACTCCTCTACCTGGTTGCTGCCGGCCCGGTCAAGAAATGGTCTATGGGCCAGGACCGCGTTTGACACATTCCTCGGTACTTTGAACGAGCGTTTACAACTCGCGGAGGTATCGTTTACTGAGCCCTTGGAGGAAGGAGCCGAGTTGCGGAAGGCCCGGTAGGAATGAACCTCGAATTGGTAAGCGAGGAAGCAACTCCTGTCGAAATAATCAAATTGACCTACAGTGTTTTCGGTTCACCCCCACGTGTCCTTTCCTGACCGCCTCAAGCGTAAATATGGTTTCCGGTAAACGTGCAAGGATTTTATGAGTACGTATATAGCCTCATTTATTCTCTTGAATTGAGTTACTATAGTTTCGCCTTTTTTGGATCAATAGTTTGAAATTGTGGATGAATCACTTGAAAACAATCGGCGTTCCTGCCATACCCGTTTTTGAAAAAAACCATGGGAAGGGGAACGCCGATGGCCAAGAGGAATTTACCACAGGCTTTCGAGATTGACAAGATCCGCTTCAGGGATTGTTTTAGCGCTCCAAGCTTGAGGCATTTCGCTGTATTGATCACCGGTTGGGCGCTCACCGTTGGAACGCACACGATCACTCAGGTGATTCTGGCGACTGGATTACACGAGTCCGAGCATTTCGCAACGATATATAAGTTCCTTGGCAAGACCAAGTGGGAACTGGACAGAATAGCCTTTGAAGTGTTTAGGACCATGGCGGAGACTTTGTTGCCCGGTGCAGTGGAATATGAAGCCGTGGTGGATGACACGCTTAACAGTCACGTGGGGAAAAGGATCTGTGGTGCCGGCGTACAGCATGATGGTAATGCACCCAAGACCGGAAAGCCGATCGGCTACGGTGTATGTTTCGTGACTATCGGATTGGTGGTTCATTTGCCGGGAATTTCAGACAGGGCGTTTTGTCTTCCCTATGCAGCCCGTCTGTGGTGGCCAAGGAAGACTAAGGTCAAACCTGCCGGCGGGAATTACAAATCGAAATCCCAGCTTACGATGGAATTGATCAGGCTGACCCGTTCCTGGCTTCACAACTCGATAACACTTCGTGTGATCGTAGATGGAGGGTATGCCAATCGGATCGTCGTCCGGAATCGACCTCGAGGAGTTCACATTACTGGGAAATTACGAAAAGACGCAGCCTTGTATGGTCTTGTGGATGCCGAGCAAACGGGGAAAAGGGGCCGTCCACGCCAAAAGGGTGAACGCCTTCCCACACCCGCTTCGTTGTTCAGAGGGTCGAAGAAACACTGGGATTGAATCTGGATCCGTCTCTACGCTCAGGATACGATGGTGTCGGTGCATCAGTTCGACGCTATCTGGTGCAATACCGCTGGTAACGAGCCTTTATCAATTGTCCTTGTCCACGATCCTTGCGGTACATACCCTGATGTGGCTTTCTTCGACACAGACATAGGAGCTTCGGACGAAGAAACTATTAAGAGGTACTCTCATCGATGGAGCACGGAAATCACGAGTCCTAAGCCATTGACAGGGATCCTCATCCGGCGGATACTGTAGTCTATTTTGAACAAACCCGGAGCCTATCTGATGAAAAACATCGTTGTAACCGGTGGAGCCGGCTTCATTGGAAGCCATCTGATAGAAGCGCTTCTTGA
>CAINUH010000494.1 GCA_903853735.1 uncultured Desulfomonile sp.
GTTGAAATCTGGCAGGATCTCGCATTGTCCTGAAAAGAAAAGCACTAATCGTTCCTTCAAGCGCAATGGCCATGTGGAGGGGATCGAGGCCACGGAACACATGCTCTTTGATGCCTCTCTCAAACACAGAAGCCAATTTTTCAAGGAATTCATCGTAGAGCCGAAGAAGGTCCTGGTCCAAACCTGCTTTTATGTTGAAGCTTGCTCCTCTGGTTTCGGCAAAATACAGGCGCATGAGCGGTAGGTTTTCAGAAAATAGATCCTGACGGACCCCGATATATCTCGTGATGGTTAAAAGAGGATTCCTTTCCTGTTCGAGAGCCTTTATAGAAGCATGGTGAAATTTTTGTGCCATTTCCATGATAAGGGCTTTGTACAACTCCTCCTTATTCTTGAAAAACTTATAGAGTGTTCCGACCCCGAACTCCGCTTCTCTTGCGATCTCGTGCATTGAGATGTTGTGGTACCCCTTTTCCGAGAAGAGCATTAGCGCTGTCTGGAGTATTTCACTTCGCTGCAGCAGATTTTCTCGCTCTCGACGGGGAAGATTTTGGACTTCTCTGTTGGTTTCGGCAAATAGTGAAGGTCCCATTCTTTTCTCCATCAGACGCTACATTCTGAATATGACGACATATTCTATTCGTGCTCCGAGTGAGTGTCAACAGTCAATCATCCATACAAAGAAGTTTCTCCATTTTCACGTGCAAAAAGCCAAAACCCGCCATTAATTATCGGAGATTGTCCTGAAATCGTTCCACAAATCATATAGTGAAAGATCCGGTTTGAACCCCTCTACTTCTGATTTCCGACGCCAGACGGGGCTTCCTGCTTGACTCTAAACGCCGGTGCAATTGATACTAAGTTGCTTTCAAGATGAAGTTATTTGTCCAGTCGAATCCCGTGATGGTGGCTACTTTTTCCGGTGACTGCTCTGGCGAGTCGAGAGCATCGATGAGGACACTTTCGACTGCGTCCAAGCTCTTGAAGACCTTATTTGGAAACCACTTTTCACGGATCTCTTCCCAGAGGTGTTCTGCAGGATTGAGTTCTGGACTATAGGGTGGCAAGAAAATGATCCGCATATTTTGGGGAACTTTGAGGTCCACGGCTTGGTGCCATCCGGCTTTGTCCATTACCATGAGGACCAAATCGTTGGGGTGGCGCTGAGACACCTCAGAGAGAAACAGCGATCGAATACCGTGACCTCTCAAGAATCCCCTGTTCAATTAACACCTTTTTGGTTTATATTTTGTACTAGAAACGCTAAAACACATATAATTCAGAGGTTCTTGACACAGATTCAGGTTCGTCGTTGCTAAAACTTTCTTGTCGATCCCGTCACTTGTTTGAAGGCGAATCGGCACAACAGATGCGAAGGCCTAAGGGAGGTATTGAGGAGATGAGTAGATCGGCTTGCCGAACAGAAAAATGCACGTTTACGAATTTTATGGTTTTTCTCCTCATAGCGGCAATAATTTCTCCCGCAACAAGTTTTGCCCAACAGGACCTGCCGGTCATTATCCCGGATCTTCCACCTCGAGAAGCACACATAAGAAACCATATTACATTTGAGCAATTGCACGCAATTAAGGGTACAGATCCGGAAAACAGCGGCCTGGTAATCGATCTGGGAAATCCGGACCTTCACGGGTCTATTTACACCGGCCCTTACCCTTTCGAAGCTGGCGCTGCGGACTATGATTACGTTCGGTACCGTTTGGAAAGTCCACTGGTTGACGGCAAAGGCGTGCTTCCCCTATCGGATTTTTTCAAGGACAAATACAATGCGAACGCTTGGCCCGCCAGCCTGTGCCCCATGACAACTACCGTAGCATATCGCCTGTCGCTGTGGCTGCTTGAAAAGAACAAGCCTACGTTTATGGGCTTCTATGACAGCGTTGTGAGTTTTCGCAGGGAGGGAGATAAGTTTGTCAAGAACCCTACTATTATTCAGGGGCCGTTTGTTACCATGATTACGAGCGATGATCCATCCAGCATTATGATCGCTCTGGAAACCGACGAAGAGTCCAGGGCAACGGTCACGGTCTACCGTGTGGGCGGGAGCAGTGTCCAATTGAGGGTCGGTCCAAAGGAATACCAATTAGGGTCTCCCGTGGTCTTCCCCGGGAGTGGCCGCCGAAATAGGCACCGCGTAGAAGTGAGAGGTCTCACCCCATCCACAGACTACCTGTACTTTGTGCAGTGCGAGACTGAAAAAGGCGAAATAGTCAGGTCCAATCTTTGCAGGTTCCGGACTGCTCCTGAGCGAGGTAAAGGCCCTGTCACCCTCGCTCTTGTCGGTGATAGTCGAGAAGGAGTAGGGGGTGGAGAGCGAAATATGATGGGATCAAACTTCAGCACTCTCAGCCGTATCGCAGTCGATGCCTATCGCAAGGGGGCAGAACTATTCCTTCTTGCAGGAGACCTCATCAATGGTTACACCTCGGAAGTTGATGATTTCAAGTTACAGTTGTTCGGGTCCAAGCAGGCAATGGCCGGGTTCTGGCGCAGCCGACCCGTTTACCCGTGTATGGGCAACCACGAGAGTTTGTTAAATGCATTTAACGACGGTGGCCGAGGCGTTGGCTTGGACAAATGGCCTTATGCAGAAAACAGTGCCGAAGCAGTGTTCGCTTCAGAATTCTCCAATCCATCAAATGGACCAACACCGTCGGACGTCCGGCGTCCCCCGTATGCCGGCACCGTTTTTAGGTTCCAGTACGGCCCTGTCTTGGTTGTAGCGTTTAACAACAATTACTGGTGGACTTCCAACAATGGGCTCAAGGAGTACGGAGGCTCTCCTGAAGGTTATATAATGGAGGACCAGCTTGTTTGGATTGAACATGTTCTCGAGGAAGCCGAATCGGACCACTCGGTAAGATACATTTTGCTCTATGGACACGAACCTGTGTTCCCATGCGGCGGACATGTCAAAGACTCCATGTGGTGGAGCGGAAACAACAATGTTCGTGCTTACACCAAGAAGGATGGCTCGGTGATTCCAGAGAAATTGGGCATGATAGAGATCCGGAACCGGTTATGGAAAGCAATTTCACAATCAAGAAAAGTGGCTGCAGTAATGAGTTCACATGAGCATGCGTATCATCGGACTCTCATAGACGCCGAAACCCCTGTGGGCGTGTATCCCAAGGACGATACCGACGGCGATGGAATACTCGACACGTATTCCCCTAACTCTGATTTCGTTAATCCTACCTGGCACATAACGGTAGGCACCGGCGGAGCCCCTTATTACAGCAGGGAGAAAACTCCCTGGACGCCGGTCGTACTGTCGTCCCAAGAGGGATATACACTAATAAAGGCAGACAATGAAACGATCTCTCTTAAGTTCATTTCCATTACCGGGCAAGTTGTTGATGAGGTAAGTGATCTTATGTCTTCCAAGAAAGGGACTCTCTCATCCAAATGAAAGTGGTTTGCATCAGTCATTTGGGAGCCTGATTCCAAGGTAAAAGGTTACAGATATTTCTGGAGGACAAACAGCCGCGGCCACCCCGTCTCGTTTGCATTTTATCGGATCGATTGCAAAAAAGGCTTTCCCCCGTCGCCTTCTGTAATGCAGTTTCACAGGCGTTCCGTACAATGCGCAGCGAATCGGTGGACTTGGTGATTAGACTGGTTGCCAAAAGTTGTGGTGCGATTGCTTCCGTCGTCTTTCCAGCAGTAGCAACAGGGCCGGTAGCGTGGTCAGAGTGAAGGCGACAGAGGCCGCCATGCCGATGACCATGGCCCAACCGAGAAACTCCATGGCATAATGCTGAGACGTCAGCATGGACACAAAACCAATAACGTTTGTCGTGGACGTGAATATTATCGGTCCGGTCACTCTGGTCATAGCCTCCGAAACTGAGCCTCCTTCCTTCCCTAAACTTCCCATAACCAGGTGGACCCCGTTATCCATTCCCAGGCCGAAGATCAACGGGGCAATACCCACAACTGAAAACGGCAAACCCAAACCCAAGGCCCCGATCACACCAAGGGTAACACAAAAAGCCCCGGCCATGGGAACTAGGCTAAGCATAACCCCCACAGGATGCCTGAAGAGCGCCACAAAGAAAATGATCACTGAGCCGAGCACATAGAGTCCCAGACGGATGAGTTCTGAAACAAGCGATGAAAGGATCTCTTCCATCGACTGCCTCGGTCCCGAGATACTGACCTCTACCGGAAAACTCCTGACAGCCTCCATTATTTCTCGATCCACTTTTCTCAGTCTGTCTGAATCGGTCACCTTTTCAGAGTACCTTATCTGGGTCAGAAAGCGATATTTTCCTCTAATTTGAGCCGTGTACCAGGACCGTTCAACTTCTGATGAACCATCTTGATCGCGCAAGCCTCGCGTCTCAAGATCACTAATCATTTGTCCGACTGAATCGAACGACTGTTCAACGGTCTGAACTGCAGAATCGGACAGGTCCGATTTTCGTACGGTGTTTCTCAGGAAATGGCTCAGGCCTGGCCAGGACTTCATTATTTCAGAGGCTAACCCGACGTTCTGGACCGCCAGGGAGTCAGGCGTCGCCAGGTAGGAAATGGAATCTACGGTAGCAATTTCACGGTCCCGCGCCATCAGTTGCCCGAGGATGTCGTCCAGTTTCCGCTGAAATTCTAAGCCCTGTTGAAAATTTTTTACGTCGAAAGACAAGATTGTAGTCTGGGAAAAATTTACGTGAAACTTCTTGGAAATGCGTTCCGACACTGCCATGGAATTCATGTCCCTAGCCAGAAAGACCTTAAAAAGATCTTTCTCGTACGACACACGGGAAATGAGAAACAGGCTCAGCACTACAACCACGGCAGACACCACCGTGATCGTCCCAGGAGCGTTTTTGTACAGGCCGGAAAATCTGTTGAAGGTCACTCTCATCCTGGGGAAGTAGTCATGACCACGACCGGCCGTCAGCGCAACCAGGGCAGGGAACAGGAACAGGGTGGATACGAGGCTCAGGATCAGTCCGGACGCCCCGACGTAACCGAATTGAGCCATGGCGGGTTGATGGGAAAAGCATAGGCACGCGAATGCAAGAATTGTGGTAATAGCCCCCAGCATTACCGGTGGGCCCGTCTGATCGTAGACGTCGGCAAGGGCATCCCTTGGTGAAGCACCTTGATCGATCTCGTCAGTAAACCGCTCCCACAAATGCACACCGTAATCCGTAGCCAGGCCGAAAAGTACTCCCGAGGCGCCCATGACCACCGGGTTGACCTCGTCGTACCACAGGTAGATCAGGCCATAGTTCGGCCCAATACCGGCAGCAATGGGCGTCATAAGGATCACGACCGACCACAGGCTTCGGTACACCCCTATAAGCAAGGCAATAACCATCGCACCTGACAACAAAAGGATAGTTGATGTCTCTCGATCAAATATGTCCGCCGATTCGCTGTGAAATGCACTCTTTCCTGTCAGGAACCAATTAAGGTCCTGAGATTTTTCTTTCAGATCCGGCAAATCA